>NZ_CAJYES010000261.1 GCF_913773995.1 uncultured Pseudacidovorax sp. | reverse complement strand
GCACCAGCGGCGCCGGCAGCAAGACCGTGGTGGACTGCAGCTCCATCGACCCAATCGCCACGCAGGACTTCGCCCGCCGTATCGCCGCGTTGGGCGCCGGCTATGTGGATGCGCCCGTCTCCGGCGGCGAGGTCGGCGCCAGGGCGGCCAGCCTCACGATCATGTGCGGCGGCGACGAGGGGGTGTTCGAAGGCGTGCGGCCGCTGCTGCACACCCTGGGAAAGAACGTCACCCGCGTGGGCGAGGTGGGCGCAGGCCAGATCACCAAGGTGGCCAACCAGATCATCGTGGCGCTCAACATCGCGGCCGTGGCCGAGGCGCTGGTCTTCGCCAGCAAGGCTGGCGCCGACCCGGCCAAGGTGCGGCAGGCGCTGATGGGCGGCTTTGCGGCCAGCCGCATCCTGGAAGTGCATGGCGAACGCATGATCAACCGCAGCTTCGCGCCCGGCTTTCGCATCGCCCTTCACCAGAAGGACCTGAACCTCGCGATGCAAAGCGCCCGCAGCCTGGGCGTGGCCCTGCCGCAGACGGCGGGTGCGGCGCAGCTGATGAATGCCTGTGCGGCGCTCGGCCATGGCCAGTCGGACCACTCCGCGCTGGTGCAGGCACTGGAGGCCATGGCAGCGCACACGGTGACACCGGACGTCGGCTGAGCGACGGGAAATTCCGGGCGGATCGCCTGTTCGACACGCATCGCCGCACCGGCACGAGTATGTTTGGCGCCGCGCGTCCCCCACCGGGACGCGCGGCGTATTGCATTCGGAATCCGCCACGCGCGATCCCGCCGACTGCATGAACCCATGCCGTATCGGCATGAGCCGGCCGATGGCGCCGTCGCCCGTGGCCTCTTCCGGGCCCGCCCTTTGCGTTAGCCTCGGCCCCCTTTCCAACGATTCCGACCGTTCCCCGTCCCCAAGGAGATTGCATGTCCAAGCCGCTGTCACCCGCAGAAGAAGCGCTGCGCGACGCCGCCCGTGAATACCACCGCGCCGGTGTGCGCGGCAAGATCTCGGTCACGCCCACCAAGCCGCTGGTCAACCAGCGCGACCTGTCGCTGGCCTACTCCCCCGGCGTAGCCTATCCCTGCCTGGACATCCAGGCCGACCCGTCCAAGGCGGCCGAATACACCGCCCGCGGCAACCTGGTGGGTGTGGTCACCAACGGCACCGCGGTGCTGGGGCTGGGCGACATCGGCCCGCTGGCCGGCAAGCCGGTGATGGAAGGCAAGGGCTGCCTGTTCAAGAAGTTCGCCGGCATCGACGTGTTCGACATCGAACTGGCCGAGCGCGACCCCGACAAGCTGGTGGACATCATCGCGGCGCTGGAGCCCACGCTGGGCGGCGTCAACCTCGAGGACATCAAGGCGCCCGAGTGCTTCTACATCGAGAAGAAGCTGCGCGAGCGCATGAACATCCCCGTCTTCCACGACGACCAGCACGGCACGGCCATCATCTCGGCCGCCGCCCTGCTCAACGGCCTGGAGCTGGTGGGCAAGAAGATCGGCGACGTGAAGATCGCCGTCTCGGGCGCCGGCGCCGCGGCCATCGCCTGCCTGGACGTGATGGTGGGCCTGGGCGCGAAGACGGCCAACATCTTCGCCTGCGACTCCAAGGGCCTGATCTACACCGGCCGGCCGGGCGGCTTCGACGAGTCCAAGGCCCGCTTCGCCCAACCCGACACGGGCGCGCGCACCCTGGCCGACGTGGTGAAGCAGGCCGACGTCTTCCTCGGCTGCTCGGCGCCCGGCGTGCTGACGGCCGACATGGTCAAGACCATGGCGGACAAGCCCATCATCCTGGCCCTGGCCAACCCCGAGCCGGAGATCCGCCCCGAGCTGGCCAAGGCTGTGCGCCCCGACTGCATCATCGCCACGGGTCGCAGCGACTACCCGAACCAGGTCAACAACGTCCTGTGCTTCCCCTACATCTTCCGCGGCGCGCTGGACTGCGGCGCGACCAAGATCACGGAAGAGATGAAGCTCGCCTGCGTGCGCGAGATCGCCGACCTGACCAAGGCC
Source organism: uncultured Pseudacidovorax sp. (assembly GCF_913773995.1). Lineage (GTDB taxonomy): Bacteria > Pseudomonadota > Gammaproteobacteria > Burkholderiales > Burkholderiaceae_C > Xenophilus. The sequence continues at coordinate 18,346 of NZ_CAJYES010000261.1, read as the reverse complement.
GACATCAGCGAGGAAGTGGCCAACGCCTATGCGGGCCAGGAGCTTGCCTTCGGGCCCGAATACCTGATACCCAAGCCCTTCGATTCGCGCCTGATCCTGCGCATCGCGCCGGCCGTGGCCAAGGCCGCCGCCGAGTCGGGCGTGGCCACCCGGCCCATCGAGGACCTGGACGCCTACCGCCAGCACCTGTCGCGCTTCGTCTACCAGACGGGCATGTTCATGCGCCCCGTCTTCGCCGCCGCCAAGATGGCCGAGAAGAAGCGCGTGGCCTATGCCGAGGGCGAGGACGAGCGTGCCCTGCGTGCGGCCCAGCTGGCGGTGGACGAGGGCATCGCCCGCCCGATCCTGATCGGCCGTCCGGACATCATCGCCATGCGCATCAAGAAGGCGGGCCTGAACCTGCGCCCCGGCGTCGATGCCGAGGTGGTGGACCCCGAGAACGACCCACGCTTTCGCCAGTACTGGGAGGCCTACCACCAGCTGATGGGCCGCCGCGGCATCAACCCCGAAGGCTCCAAGGCCATGGTGCGCCGCTCCAACACCACCATCGCCGCGCTGATGGTGCACTTGGGCGACGCCGACGCCATGCTGTGCGGCCTGGTCGGCCGCTTCGACAGCCACCTGAAGATCCTGGGCCAGTTGCTGGGCACCCAGCGCGGCGTGCCGGACTTCGCCACGCTGAACGCGCTGATGCTGGACAAGTACACGCTGTTCATCGCCGACACCAATGTGCACGAAGACCCCACGGCCGAGCAGCTGGCGCAGATCGCGCTGATGGCCGCGGAAGAGGTGCGCCGCTTCGGCCTGCCGCCCAAGGTGGCCTTCCTGTCGCATTCCAACTTCGGCACCTCCGAACGCGCCTCGGCGCGCAAGATGCGCGTGGCCCGCGACCTGTTCGCGCAGATGGCGCCCGACATCGAATGCGACGGCGAGATGCATGGCGATGCCGCCCTGTCGGAAGCGGTGCGCCGCGAATCGCTGCCGGACTCCTCGCTCACCGGCGAAGCCAACCTGCTGATCTGCCCCAACCTGGACTCGGCCAACATCCTCTTCAACGTGCTGAAGATGACCGGCGCCAACGGCGTGACGGTGGGCCCGATCCTGCTCGGCTCCGCCAAGCCCGCGCATGTGCTCACGGCCAACGCCACGGTGCGCCGCGTGCTCAACATGACGGCCCTGGCCGTCGCCAACGCCAACACCGCACGCTGAGTCCCTGCCACCGAAGACGCGCCATCTTGGCGCATCGACGCCCCACGAGCGTGCACGCCGTGGGGCGTTTCTTCGTTCCGCTCCGGGATGACCCGGGTGCACCGCTTTGGCGCAGGACTGAGGATCGCACCCCAACGGTGCAGGCACCGTTATTGCTTTTTTACGTCACATCCTCAGCGAGAGTCTTCATGAACAAGCGACAAGTCCTGCAGTCCTTCCTGGCCGCCTCGGCCTTCGCCTTCGGCCTGGGCGCGGCCCATGCCCAGGCCACCACGCCGATCAAGTTCCAGCTGGACTGGCGCTTCGAGGGCCCGGCCGCCCTGTTCCTGCATCCCGCCGCCAAGGGCTATTTCAAGCAGGCCGGCATCGACGTGACCATCGACGCCGGCAACGGCTCGGGCGGCACCGTCACCCGCGTGGCCTCGGGCGCCTACGACATGGGCTTCGCCGATCTGGCGGCGCTGATGGAATTCCACGCCAACAACCCCGACAGCCCCAACAAGCCGGTCGCGGTCATGATGGTCTACAACAACACGCCGGCCTCGGCCATGGCGCTCAAGAAGAGCGGCATCACCAAGCCGGCCGACCTGTCGGGCAAGAAGCTGGGCGCCCCGGTGTTCGACGCCGGCCGCCGCGCCTTCCCCATCTTCGCCAAGGCCAACAACATCACCAACGTCACCTGGACGGCCATGGACCCGACGCTGCGCGAGACCATGCTGATGCGCGGCGACATCGATGCCATCACCGGCTTCACCTTCACCTCGCTGCTCAACCTGGAGGCCCGCGGCGCCAAGGCCAGCGACGTGGTGGTGCTGCCCTATCCCGACTACGGCGTGAAGCTCTACGGCAATGCCATCATCGTCTCGCCCAAGCTGCTGGCCGAGAAGCCGCAGGTGGTCAAGGCCTTCCTGTCGGCCTTCACCAAGGGCGCCAAGGAAGTGATCGCCAACCCCGCCGTGGCCATCGAGTCGGTCAAGGCCCGCGACGGCATCATCGACACCAAGCTGGAGACGCGCCGCCTGCAGCTGGCCATCGACACCGTCATCAACAGCCCCGACGCTCGCGCGGAAGGCTTCGGCAACGTGGTACCGGCGCGCCTGGCCCTGATGGCCTCGCAGGTGTCGGACGCCTATGGCACCAAGACCCGCGTCAAGCCCGAGGCCATCTGGAACGGCAGCGTGCTGCCGCCGGCCGCCGAGCTGGCCATCCTGAAGAAGTAAGCGGCGCCCGCGCCTTTCCTTCCTCGGCCTGTGACCCGCCCTTCGAGGCTGGCGCAGGCCGGTTTCTTGTGCACCGCCCATGGACACGCAAAACGCCACCCCCTTCGTCGACTTCCAGGACGTCTGGCTCGCCTACAACGAGCAGCTGCTGCGCGAGAACCACTTCGCCGTCGAGGCCATCGACCTCAAGGTGAAAAAGGGCGAGTTCATCGCCATCGTGGGCCCCTCGGGCTGCGGCAAGTCCACCTTCATGAAGCTCACGACGGGGCTGCGCATGCCGTCGATGGGCAAGATCCGCATCGACGGCCAGCCGGTGACCGGCCCGCTCAAGATCTCGGGCATGGCCTTCCAGGCACCCTCGCTGCTGCCCTGGCGCACCACCGTCGACAACGTGCTGCTGCCGCTGGAGATCGTGGAGCCCTACCGCTCGACCTTCAAGTCGAAGAAGAAGGAATACGAGGAGCGCGCCCGCCGCCTTCTGCAGAAGGTGGGTCTGGCGGGCTACGAGGACAAGTTCCCCTGGCAGCTGTCGGGTGGCATGCAGCAGCGCGCCAGCATCTGCCGCGCGCTGATCCACGAGCCCAAGATGCTGCTGCTGGACGAGCCCTTCGGCGCGCTCGATGCCTTCACGCGCGAGGAGCTGTGGTGCATCCTGCGCGACCTGTGGACCGAGCAGCGCTTCAACGTGATCCTGGTGACGCACGACCTGCGCGAGTCGGTCTTCCTGGCCGACACGGTGTACGTGATGAGCAAGTCGCCCGGCCGCTTCGTGGTCAAGCGCGAGATCGAGCTGCCCCGCCCGCGCGAACTCGAAGTGACCTACACCAAGGAATTCAGCGACATCGTGCACGAGCTGCGCGCCCACATCGGCGCCATCCGCCAGGGCGGCGCTGGCGCACCCGCCACGCCACTGCCGCAGTAATAACGCTCAGGGAACCGTCCATATGAACAACAAGTTGCTCGAACGCTGGTCGCCCTGGCTGCTGCTGGTGGCCGTGATCCTGCTGTGGCAGTTCGTCTGCTCGGCCTTTTCCGTCTCGGAATTCATCTTCCCCAGCCCCTGGCGCATCTGGACGCAGTTCTGGGAGTTCAAGACCATCATCGCCGGCCATGCCTGGCGCACCTTCTGGGTGACGATGGCCGGCTTCGGCCTGGCCATCGTGGTGGGCGTGCTGCTGGGCTTCGTGATCGGCAGCTCACGCCTGGCCTATGCCGCCATGTATCCGCTGATGACGGCCTTCAACGCGCTGCCCAAGGCGGCCTTCGTGCCGATCCTGGTGGTGTGGTTCGGCATCGGCGTCGGGCCGGCCATCCTCACGGCCTTCCTGATCAGCTTCTTTCCGATCATGGTCAACATCGCCACAGGGCTGGCCACGCTGGAGCCGGAGCTGGAGGACGTGCTGCGCGTGCTGGGCGCCAAGCGCTGGGACGTGCTGATGAAGATCGGCCTGCCGCGCTCCATGCCCTATTTCTACGCCTCGCTCAAGGTCGCGATCACGCTGGCCTTCGTGGGCACCACGGTGTCGGAGATGACCGCCGCCAACGAGGGCATCGGCTACCTGCTCATCTCGGCCGGCTCGGCCATGCAGATGGGCCTGGCCTTCGCCGGCCTGATGGTGGTGGGTGCGATGGCGATGGTGATGTACGAGCTCTTCAGCGCGCTGGAGAAGCACACCACGGCCTGGGCGCATCGGGGCACGCAGGGGGGCTGAGCCCGCGCGGGCGGACGCCGGGCAGGCCGGACCTGCTCGGGATTCGGCGCCTGACCGCGGCGCCTGCGTGTCGCGCCGCCTATTTGCGGCGCAGCGCCGACTTGCTCGCCTGGGCCGGCGCCGCGGCCGCCGGCGGCGGCGCCAGCAGCGTGCCGAAGACCATGGCCACGAAATCGTCGTAGGGCTGGTCGCCCCGCACGACCTTGGCCCGGATCAGCGTGCCCTGCCACGCATGGAGCACGAAGCGGCCAAGGACCTTCGCATCGGCCGTGGGGGCGATCGCGCCCTGCGTCTGGGCCTCGGCGATGACGCTGGCGATGGCCGTGCTCCACAGATGGAAGAGCCGGCCGAACTCGGCCCGCGAAATCTCGTGGCTGTCGGCGATCTCGGAGCTCAGCGACCCCAGGAAGCAGCCGCTGCGATAGCCACGGTCCTTCATCGTCTTCCAGTTGGCACGAAAGTGGCGCCGGAGACGTTCCAGCGGCGCCAGCTTCTCGTCATGCAGCACTTCGATGCCGTTGCGGGCGATGTAGGCCTGCAGCGCTTCGAGCGCCAGCTTCTCTTTGCTGTCGAAATGGTTGTAGAACGAGCCCTTGGGTACCCCGGCCGCGTCGGTCAGGTCCTGCACGCTCGCACCGTTGAAGCCATGTGCCTCGAACACGTCGAGGGCGGCATCCACCAGCTTGTGCCGGACACTGGGTCTTCCCATGGCTGATCGTCTTTCCGCAGGCGCTTGAACGAGGGCTGCATTGTGCCAGTCCGACTGGCTGGACATAATATGACCGGTCGTCTTGTTTTCTGACATTCGCCGGCCCGTGCGTCCAGCCATGGCATGTGCATGCACGGCCGAACCAGCCATCCCTCCAGGAGATCACCAATGAACGTGTTCAAGGCCCTTCGACTCACCCAGGGAGAGCGGGCGCCCGAGCCGCAGCTGGTCGACATGACCGACGACGATCTGGACCCGGGCGATGTCACCGTGGCCATCGACTACTCCACGGTCAACTACAAGGATGGCCTGGCCATCACCGGACTGGGGAAGATCGTCCGGCGCTTCCCCATGGTGCCGGGCATCGATTTCGCGGGCACGGTGATCACCTCCTCCCACCAGGGCTTCGAGCCGGGCGACAGGGTCGTGCTGAATGGCTTCGACGCAGGCGTCACGCACCACGGCGGCTTCGCGCAGCGCGCGCGGGTGCCCGGCGAATGGCTGGTGAAACTGTCCCCGTCGCTGAGCACGCGTCAGGCTGCCGCCATCGGCACGGCCGGTTTCGCCGCCATGCTATGCGTGCTGGCGCTCGAACGCGGCGGTCTGAAGCCTGGGGACGTGCTGGTCACGGGGGCGGCAGGCGGCGTCGGCTCGATCGCGGTGGCACTGCTGGCGCGACTGGGCTGGCGCGTGAGCGCATCGACCGGCCGGCCAGCCGAAGCGGACTACCTGCGCGAACTCGGCGCGGTGGAAATCGTCGAGCGCGCCAGCCTCTCGGCCCCGGCCAGCGCCGCCCTCGGCGCGCCCCGATGGGACGGCGCGGTCGACACGGTGGGCAGCCATACGCTGGTCAATGTCCTGGCGCAGACCCGGTACGGCGGCACAGTCGCCGCGTGCGGGCTCGCGCAGGGCATGGACCTGCCCGGCAGCATGGCGCCCTTCATCCTGCGCGGCGTCACCCTGGCGGGCATCGACACCGTCAACGCGCCAGTCCCACTGCGTGTCGAAGCGTGGCAGCGCCTGGCCACGGACCTCGATGCGGCCCTGCTGGAGCGCATGGTCAGCGTGGTGGGTCTGGCGGAGGCGGCGCCGCGTGCGGCACAGGTGCTGCGCGGCGCCGTGCGTGGACGAACGCTGGTGGATGTGAATGCGTGATGGGGTGTGGCGCGAGCGGCTGCGCCGGTTGGCCTCCATCGCCAGCCTGGCTGGACTGGCGCTGTTCCAGGGTTGTGCCGCGCTGGCGCCATCGCACAACCCGCCGGTCGCGGCGATTCCCGCCTCGCCCCAGGACTTTCTCTCGCACGCCGCTGCACAGCCCGGTCTGCCAGCGCAGGAGTCCGCCTTCCGCCCGCTTGCGACGAGCGCCTATGCGCTCGACGCCCGCCTGGCGCTGATCTCCCATGCTCAGCGCAGCATCGACGTTCAGTACTACCTCCTGCAGTCCGACGAGGTCGGACGCCGCTTCCTGCGGGCCCTGCGCGATGCGGCGCTGCGCGGCGTGCGCGTGCGGGTGCTGGTGGACGACCTCTACACCGCGGGTACGCAGGATCTGCTCGATGCCTTCGGCGCCACGCCGAATGTCGAAGTGCGCCTGTTCAACCCCTTTCCCGCGGGCCGCCGACTCGACGCGACGCGATGGGGACTGTCGCTGCTGGACTTCTCGCGCCTCAACCGCCGCATGCACAACAAGCTGCTCGTGGCGGACGGCGTGTTCGCCATCGTGGGCGGGAGAAACATCGCGGACGAATACTTCCTGCAGGGGGCGAGCGGCAACTTCGCAGACTTCGATCTGCTGCTCACGGGCGCCGCGGTGCCCGACCTGGCGGCCGGCTTCGACACCTACTGGAACAGTCCACGCGTCCACGTCCTGGCACACCTGACTCCACCGACCGAGACGCCCGCCCTGCGGCAGGCACGTTTCGAGGTCGCCACGGCCCGGACCGATGATCGGCTCTCGCTGCTGCCTGCCTCGGCGCAGGACCTGCTGGGCTACGAGCCCACGTCGGCAGCGTTGATGCATCCGCCCATGAAGATGCTGCGCGGTACCGTGCGCGTGCTGGTCGACGATCCCGAGAAAGCCGTCGGCCGCGCCGAAGGTGGCGACGATCCGCACACGGTGACTCTGCAGACACTGGCGGCCATCGCCCATACCGAGCGGGAACTGCTGCTGGTCTCGCCCTATTTCGTGCCCGGCGAACGCGGCATGGCGGCCATTCGCGAGGGCCGCGGCAAGGGCGTGGCCATCACTCTCGTGACCAACTCGCTGGCGGCCACCGACGAGTCATTCGTCAGCGCGGCATTCGCTCGCTATCGCCAGCCACTGCTGCGCGAAGGCGTCGAGGTGGTGGAGATCAGCCCCAAGGTGCTGGACCAAGAGACCGCCATCCGCAGCGGCGGGCACTCCAGCGCGGGGCGCATGCATGTCAAGGGCTTCGTCATCGACCGACGAATGACCTTCGTGGGCTCGATGAACATGGACTTCCGCTCCTCCCGCCTCAACACCGAGGTCGGCCTCCTCGTGGACTCGCCAGCGCTGGCCGACGATGTGTTGCGGCTGATCGACAAGCTGCGGCAGCTCGGCAGCTACCAGCTGCGGCTCTCACCCGAGGACGGGCATGTGCAGTGGGTCGAGACGCACGACGGTCGCACACACGTGTACGACGACGAGCCGGGCGTGGACCTGGCCACGCAGCTGAAGATATTTTTCTTCTCGCGGCTGATCAGCGAGAAGCTCCTCTGAAGCTGTCCGCAGCCTCATGCGGCGCGCCTCGGCCACCGCACGGGCGCTGCGTCAGACGATCGGGAACATCGCGTTGCCTGTCAGGGTCTGGGCGGCCGGCACCTCTTCCTGGATCACATCCCAGTGCTCGGCGAAGCGGCCATCCTTCACGCGGAAGATGTCCACGCCGATCATGGTCTTGCCGCTCCAGTTGACGTAGCGGCCGTGGATCGACACGAACTCGCCGTCCTCCAGCACCAGACCGGGCTCGTAGCGGAAGTCCGCCGGCAGGCTGGGGATGACCTGCCGGAAGAAGCCCAGCCCATTGGGCATGCGCGGGTTGTGCTGCACATAGCCCGGGTCCCAGTAGTCATCGAGTGCGCCGAGATCGCGTTGGCCGAACAGCCGTGTCATGGCGGTGCGGACCAGTTCCTTGTTGTTCATGGGAAGCTCCATTTCAAGTGGGGTGGCCAATGAAATGGCCACGGAGACGGGACAGAGTCGACTTAAGACGACCGGTCATATTCTGCCCGCGGCCGGACCGTCTGTCACCCCGACCCCATTGAAATGCAGGCAATTGCCTGCATAATGCAATTGCACACCCAACGAACCAATGGATGAAGACAAGGTTTTCAAGGCCCTGGCCGACCCGACGCGCAGGAAGCTGCTGGACCTGCTCTACGAGGACAACGGGCAGACGCTGGGCGAACTTTGCGAACACCTCGACATGGCGCGCCAGTCGACCACGCAGCACCTTGGAATCCTCGAAGCCGCGCAGTTGGTGACAACGGTGTGGCGCGGACGCGAGAAGCTGCACTTCATCAACCCCGTGCCGCTGCACGAGGTCTACGAACGCTGGGTACGGAAGTTCGAGCGCCATCGTCTCGGACTGCTTCACGACCTGAAGAAGCAACTCGAAGGAGAGTGAGGATGAGCAAGACCTGTTTCGTCTACGTGACCTACATCCGCGCGACGCCCGAGAAGGTGTTCGAGGCCATCACCCAGCCCGACATCGCGCGGCGCTACTGGGGCCACGAGAACGTCTCCGACTGGCAACCCGGGTCGCCCTGGCAACACGTGCGCGCCAACGAGGCACGCACTGTCGAACTGGTGGGTGAGGTGCTTGAAATCTCGCCGCCGACGCGGTTGGTCATCAGCTGGTCCAACGCCTCGCAGGCCGACGATCCGGCAAGCCGCAGCCGCGTGAGCTTCGACATCGTCGAGTACCAGGGCATGGTGCGACTGACCGTGACCCACGACGAGCTGGAGGCCGGCAGCGGCATGGCCAACGGCATCCAGAAGGGCTGGCCGATCGTGCTGTCGAGCCTCAAGTCCCTGCTCGAGACCGGCGAAGGCATCGACGTCTTCGCCAAGCCCAGGCAGGCCTGAACAGCCGACCGTCATGAACCAGCCCTACACCGGCGGATGCGCATGCGGCGCAGTCCGTTACAACACACCGCATGCGCCCGTCTTCCAGAACCACTGCCAATGCCTGGATTGCCAGCGTCGCAGCGGCACGGGCCATGGCTCCTGGCTGACCTTCGCGTCGAGCGCCGACATGGCGCTGGCCGGCGAAGTGCCTCACTGGGAAACGGCGGGCGACAGCGGCAACACCAAGATCCACACCTTCTGTCCGGTGTGCGGCACATCCGTGCTTCTGCGCTTCACCGCCATGCCGGATCTGGTCGCCGTGCCCGTCGGCAGCCTGGACGATCCCGCCCGTTTCGCACCGCAGGTGTTGACCTATGGCGTGCGCGGTCTGCCGTAGGACCGCGTGGATCCGTCGCTCACCGCCTACGAGCGCATGCCGGGAGCCTAGGGCCTGCGAGCGCCATGCAAGCGGCCGCGCTGCTTTGCCAACGGGCTGGCGCAAAGCGCAGCCCCATCCGGTGGGAGCGGCCCATTGCAACAGCGTCAGCCGGCTCTAGTCGGCCGCGCCTTCGGCCCAGCCTGTCTCGATCTCGGTCTTCACCTCCGTCATGAGCTTGTGCACCGGGCACTTGCCGGCCACGCGCAGCAGCTCGTCGCGCTGGGCATCGCTGAGCGCTCCGCCGACCTGCAGCCTCGCCGACAGCCGGTAGGTGCCCTGCCGCTCCTGGCTGGCGTCGCGGTCGACGTCGACCTGGATGTCTTCGACCGGGATGCCGCGACGCTGTGCGTACAGCAACATCGTGATCGCCTTGCAGGCGGCCAGCGCGGCGTCGTAGAGGTCGTGCGGCTCGGGGCCGGCGTCGGTGCCGCCGCCTGCGATCGAGGCGTCGACGGTGATGGCATGGCCGCGGATCTGCAGCGTGTGGGCGGTACCACTGCTGCCGTTGCGGCGGACGGTGACGGTCATTCGAGGCTCCTGGAGTTGAAAGAAGAAAGGGAAAGGCCCGGTTCAGTCGCCGTGGACCACGGGCGGAATCCGTCGCACGACGACCGAGCCGCCGTCTTCGACGTCGATGCCGACCCGCGCATTGGCTGACTTCCCGGTTCGAGGATACAGGCCGGCCCAGCGCCTGTTCCACGCAATGCCAAGACGCACATCGCGTGCGCCACCCGAAGCCGGCAACCCGCAACCCGCGCAGCGTATGCTCGCTCGCCATGTCTCCATCGGCTCTCGCCGCGCTGCGACCCCGCTTGCGCACCTGGGTGTGGCCCTGTCTCGCCGCCTGCCTTGCGCTGATCGCCAGCCCGCACCGCGCCGCCGCCAGCAGCCCGCTGCCGGCGCCTTCCACGCTTGAACGCTGCGTGGCCACGAGCAACCAGCCTTCGCCGCCGCGCGCGCTCGCCATGGCTCGCATCGCGCAGGCCGAGCACGCCGCCTGGGGTGGCCCGCGCTTGGACGCCGAAGGTCGGCTGATCCGCAGCGGCGCCGCCGAAGCGGAAGAAAGCGGCGTCATGGCCCGACCCGCGCCCTGGCAGCGCGTCATGCGCTACTGGTCCGCCGTCGACGACGCCGAGCAGGCCCGCTGGCCCTCGGCCGTGCGCTTCGGCGCCGCGCGTCCCGCACAACGCGAACTGCTGGAACAGGCGCTCCAGATGGCCTCCGCCGGCCTGCTGCAGGGTCTGGGTGTCGGCCAGGGACTGGGCCTGCAGAGCGACGAGCGCCGCGCCATCGCCGTGGCGCTGGCGCGCGTCGCCGTCATCGACACGCCCTGGTCGGCCGCCTTCGTCAGCTGGGTCGCGCGCGAGGCCGGCTTGCGGCCTGGCGAGTTCATCTTCTCCGAGGCGCATGCCGACTATGCGGCCGATGCGTGGCATACCCGCATGCAGGAAGGCGCCGGCACGCCATCAACCGCTGCGATGCGCGCCTGCGATCTGCGCGCCACCACGCCGCGCGCGGGCGACCTGGTGTGCCACGCACGCGCCGGCGCACGCGACCTCGTGAGCTTCGACGAACTGGGCGAAGCGCTGGAGCGCCGCCGCGCCATCGGCAGCGGCCTGCCCATGCATTGCGACGTGGTGGTGCAGGTGGACGACGGCGGCGTCGACACCGTTGGCGGCAACGTGCTCGACAGCGTGACCGGGCGGCGCCTGGCCTTTGCGGCGGGCACCCGTCTCCTGGACGCCAGCTACCAGCCCGGCTGCAGCGGCTGCACCGACCGCCACATGAGCGCCGCACCCTGGGTGCTGCTGCTGCAATGGCGTTGATGGCAACAAGGTCGGCCGTCAGTGCGCAGGCAGCGGCCTGCGCCAGAATCGCGCCCGTGACGCCCGGCAAGCGACTCTTCCTCTCGGCAATGCTCATGCAGGGTCTGCTCCTGGCCGGCTGCGGCAGCGCGCCGTCGCGGCCCGACCGCTACCGCTACCCGCCGCTCACGCCCGATCAGGCCAGCGACATCGCGATCCACGCCCTCGGACTGGTGGGAACGCCCTACCGCTACGGCGGCAACACGCCCGACGGCGGCTTCGACTGCAGCGGGCTGATCGGCTATGTCTACCGCACCCGCGCCGGCTTGGTGCCGCCCCGCACCGTGGCGCAGCTCGACGAGTTCGGCGACCCGGTGCGCGTGGACGCGCTGCGCACCGGCGACCTCGTGCTCTTCGGCAATGGCCGGCCCACGCATGCGGGCATCTACGTGGGCGATGGCCGCTTCGTTCATGCACCGTCGAGCGGTGGCACCGTGCGGCTGGACCAGCTTGCCGGCGTGTACTGGTCGAAGCAGCCTGTAAGTGCCCGGCGGCCGTGAACGCTCGCGCCGAGCCAGGACACAGCCGAGGCCGTCGCTTCGGCGCTCAGTCGATGCGCACGCCCCGCGTCTTGATCACCTGCCCATAGCGCGCCTTATCAGCATCGATCACCTGCTGCAGCTCGGCCGCGGTGCTGCCGCGCGGCGTGGCGCCCTGCGCGACCAGCGCCTCCTTCACCTCGGGCATCCGCGCCACTTCCTGCACCGCAGTCGACAGCCGCTCGACGATGGCGGGCGGCGTGCCGGTCGGCGCCATCACCGCCGTCCACGAGCCGGACTCGGCATTCGGCACGCCCAGTTCGGCCAGCGTCGGCACGTCGGGCATGGCGGGCGAGCGCTGGGCGCTGGTCACGGCCAGGGCGCGCAACTTGCCGGCCTTGACGTAGCCCGAGGTCTCCAGCACCGAGGCGAAGAGCATGTCCACATGGCCGGCGATCAGGTCGGCCATGGCGGGCCCGCCTCCTTTGTACGGCACATGGCGCAGCTCGATGCCCGTCGCCTGCTGGAAGATCTCGCCGGTGAGGTGCGGCGATCCGCCGTTGCCTGAGCTGGCGAAGGTGTACTTGCCAGGCGAGGCCTTGGCCAGTGCGACCAGCTCCTTGGGCGTGCGCGCCGGCAGCGCGGTGTTGACCACAAACGCGAAGGGCAGCTCGGCGAACAGCGACACCGGCGCGAAAGCCTTGTCCGGGTCGTAGGGCATCTTGTAGAGCCAGGGGTTGATGGACTGCGTGCCCACGTTGCCGAAGAAGAGGGTATAGCCGTCGGGCTTGGCCTTGGCGACGAGGTCGGCGCCCACCAGCCCGCCCGCGCCGGCTCGGTTCTCCACCACCACCGACTGGCCCAGCTTGGCACTGAGCCGTGTGGCCAGCAGGCGCGCCGCGATGTCGGTGCCGCCGCCCGGCGAGAAGGGCACGATCAGCGTGATCGGCCGCACGGGATAGGCTGGCTGCGCCAGCGTGCCCAGCGGTGCGAGGGCAGCCAGCGCACTCAATGCCAGAAGGGCACCGCGGCGCCGAAGGAAGGGTCTTGTCTCCATGGAATCTGCTCCTCGTTGGTCTGTGAAATCGTCGAAGGGCGCTCGCGCCTCAGGCCGAGCCCGGCACCGGCACGCGGACCCGGCCGGTGGCGAAGTAGCTGGCCAGGTTGTCCATCACGAGGTCGGCCATGGCCTGCCGGGTCTCGTGCGTGTTGCTGGCCACGTGGGGCAGCAGCACCACGTTGTCCATCGCGAACAGGGCCTCGGGCACCTGGGGCTCCTGCTCGAAGACGTCGAGCCCGGCGCCTGCGATGCGGCCCTGCTGCAGGGCCCGCACCAGCGCCGCCTGGTCGACCACGGTGCCGCGCGACACGTTGACGAGGAAGCCCTGCGGCCCCAGCGCATCGAGCACCGCGGCCGAGATCAGCCCGCGCGTGGCGGGCCCGCCGGCACTGGCCACGACCAGGAAGTCGGCCCAGCGCGCGAGGCCCTCCAGCGTGGACTCGTAGCCGTAAGGCACGTCGTCCACAGGCCGGCGGTTGTGGTAGCGCACCTCCATGTCGAAGCCGCTGGCGCGCCGGGCGATGACGCGGCCGATGCGGCCGAGGCCCACGATGCCCAGTCGCTTGCCGCTCACGCGGCGGCTGAGCGGGAACTGCCCGCGCAGCCAGTCGCCACGACGGGTGAAGCGGTCGGCCGCGCTGAAGCCGCGTGCCACGTCCATCACCAGGCCGAAGGCGGTGTCGGCCACGCAGTCGTTGAGCACGTCGGGCGTGTAGCCCACCGCGATGCCGCGCTCGCGGGCACGCTCGACGTCGATGGTCTCGAAGCCCACGCCGAAGTTGGAGATCACGCGCAGCGAGGGCAGCGCGTCGATCAGCGCCCGCGGCGCACCGATGCGCGCCGTGCAGGCGATACCGTCGAACTGCGCGCCCTCCGCTGCCAGGAAGGCCGCCGGGTCGGGCTGGGCCTGCAGCCGCGTGAGCCGGTAGGTGGCGGCCAGCGCCTGTTCGAGTTGCGGCAGCAGCGCGCCGTTCTGGAGGATGCGGGGTCGGGTGTCGAGGGTCATGGTTCTCGCAAAGTGCGCCCGGGCGACCGTCGCCGGGCTGCGTTCGTCAAGGGCGCGCGGCCGCTCACTCGGGCTGGATGCCGGCCTGGCGGGCCACCTGCGCCCACTTGGCCATCTCGCTGGCGATGAAGGCGCCGAACTGTTGCGGCGTGCCGCCGCCGGGCTCCATGCCGGCGTTCTGGAAATGCTGGCGCACCTCGGGCAGCGCCAGGATGCGGTTGACTTCGGTATTGATGCGGCCAATGGCCGCCGCCGGCGTGCCGGCCGGCGCCAGCAGCCCGCCCCAGGTACTGGTTTCGTAGCCGGGCAGCCCTGCCTCGGCCATGGTGGGGACATCGGGCAGCATGGCCACGCGGCGCGGCGTAGTCACGGCCAGGGCACGCAGCTTGCCGGCCTTGACCTGGGCATTCACCGCCGCGAGCGTGTCGAACATCAGCGCCACACGCCCGCTCATCAGGTCCGGATGCGCCAGCGTGCTGCCCTTGTAGGGAATGTGCGTGAGGTCAAGCCCCGCCATGCTCTTGAACAGCTCGCCCGAGAAATGCGGCGCGCCGCCCGAGCCGCTGGAGGCGAAGGCCAGCTGGCCTGGCCGCGCCTTGGCATAGGCGATCAGCTCCTGCACGCTGCGCACCGGCAGACTGGGCGCCACCACCAGCACCAGCGGCACCACATGGGTCAGCACCGCGGGCTCGAAGCTGCGCAGCGTGTCGAAGGGCAGCTTGCGCACCATGCTCGGGTTGATGGCATGGCTGCTGGCCACCAGCGCCAGCGTGTGGCCATCGGGCGGGCTCTTGGCCACGAAGTCCGTGCCGATGATGCCGGTGGCACCGGCACGGTTGTCTACCACCACCGGTTGATTCCAGGCCTCGGTGAGCTTCTGGCCGATCAGGCGTGCGGCGAGGTCGATGGCACCGCCCGGCGAGGCGGGCACCACGATGGTCAGCGAGCGGCTGGGAAAGGCGGTCTGCGCCGCGGCCGGCAGGGCCCAGGCGGCGGCACCGGCGCCCAGGGCGCCGAGCAGGTGTCTGCGTTGCATGGTGCGCGCCTCCTCAGTCGGCCGTGGCGCCGGATTTCTTCACCAGCTCCGCCCAGCGCGGGATCTCCTGCGCCATGAAGTCGCGCAGCTCCTCCGGCGAGCTCGCGACGATCTCCATCGCGAGCTGGCCTTCGAGCTTGTCCTTGACATCGGGCTGGCGCAGCGCCTTCACGATCTCTGCATTGAGGCGCTGCACGATGGGCCTGGGCGTGCCCTTGGGGGCATACACGGCCTGCCAGGACGACATCTCGAAGCCGGGCAGCCCGGCCTCGATCATGGTGGGCAGCTGCGGCTGCAGCGCGATGCGCTTGCCCGTGGTCACCGCCAGCAGCTTGAGCTTGCCGCTCTGCACGAGCGGCAGCGCCGCCGTCACCTGGTCGAACATGAAGGGCACCAGGCCCGCCGCCACATCGGTCATGGCCGGCGGGGTGCCCTTGTAGGGCACGTGGGTGAGCTTGACGCCGATGGCGTCGGCGAACATCTCGCCGGCCAGGTGCGTGGACGTGCCCGCGCCCGAAGACGCGAAGTTGCGCTTCGACGGATCCTTCTTGAGCAGTGCCACCAGTTCGGCCACGGAGTTGACGCCCAACTGCGTGTTCACGATCAGCACGTTGGGCAGCCGGGCCGTGAGGCAGACCGGCTCGAAGTCCTTCACCGGGTCGTAGGGCAGCTTGCGGTACAGGCTGGCGTTGATGGCATGCGTGCTGATGGTGCCGCCGAAAAGCGTGTAGCCATCGGGCGCGGCCTTGGCCACGTAGGCGGCACCGATGCCGCCGGCCTGGCCGGGGCGGTTGTCCACCACCACCGACTGCTTGAGGCTCTCGCCCAGCTTCTGGGCCAGGGTGCGGCCGACGATGTCGGTGGAGCCGCCCGGCGTGAAGGGCACCACGTAGGTGATGGGCTTGGCGGCGGGCCATTCGGCTTGTGCCAGGGCCACACCGGGCAGGATCAGGGCAATGCCGGCCTGCAGGGCCTGGCGGCGGTTGATGGTCATGGTGTCGTCTCCGTTGTTGTTCGAGGGCTTGGCCTGCGCGGCTCAGCGTCCGCGCTCGGCGCGCCAGGCGGCAAAGTCGCCGCGGCTTTGCTCTTCGGTGGGCGGGTACAGGCCGAGGATGGATCGGCCCTCCATCACCTTCTCCTGCACGAAGTCCTCGAAGGCCGTCATCTCCGTGGCTTCGGCCGCGATCTCGTCGGCCAGGTGGGCCGGAATGACGACGACGCCCTCGGCATCGCCCACCACCACATCGCCCGGGAACACCGGGGCATCGCCGCAGCCTATGGGGCCGTTGATCTCGATGGCCTCGTGCAGCGTCAGGTTGGTCGGTGCGCTGGGCCGGACGTGGTAGGCCGGCATGTCGTAGCCAGCGATGTCGGGGCTGTCGCGAAATCCGCCGTCGGTGACCACGCCGGCCACGCCGCGCTTCATCAGCCGCGCAACCAGGATGCCGCCGGCCGAAGCGGCGCGCGCATCCTTGCGGCTGTCGATGACCAGCACGGCGCCGGGCGGGCACTGCTCCACCGCCTGGCGCTGCGGATGGTTGCGGTCGAGGAAGACGTCGATGCGGTTGCGGTCCTCGCGCGCCGGCATGTAGCGCAGCGTGAAGGCCTCGCCCACCATGTTGGGCAGGCCGGGGTTGAGCGGACGCACGTCCTGGATCATCTGGTGGCGCAGCCCGCGCTTGAAGAGCGCGGTGCACAGCGTGGCGGTGCTGACCTTCATCAGCAGCGCGCGGGTCTGGTCTTTCACGAGGGTCTCCTGTCGGAAGGGGAATTCGGTGCGAGAGGCACGGGCGGGCTGCAGACGCGCCCGGCCGTGGTCAGAAGATGTCGGGTTCCGGCACGGGCTGGCCAAAGCTGGTTTCGAGGAAGTCGAAGTCGCAGCCCTCGTGGGCCTGCTTGATGTGGCGACCGAACATCCAGCCGTAGCCGCGCTCGTAGCGCGCCGGCGGGGGGTTCCAGGCGGTGCGGCGGCGTGCGAGTTCCTCGTCGTCCACATGCAGGTGGATGCGGCGCGCGGGCACGTCCACGCTGATGCGATCGCCGGTCTGCACCAGCGCCAGCGGGCCGCCGACCGCCGCCTCGGGCGAGCAGTGCAGCAGGCAGCCGCCGTAGCTGGTGCCGCTCATGCGCGCATCCGACAGCCGCAGCATGTCGCTCACGCCCTGGCGCAGCAGCTTGGTGGGGATGGGCAGCATGCCCCACTCCGGCATGCCGGCGCCGCGCGGACCGGCATTGCGCAGCACCAGGATGTCATCGCCGGTGACGTCGAGCGCCGGGTCCTCCACCGCCTTCTTGAGCGAGGGATAGTCGTCGAACACCAATGCGCGGCCGGTGTGCTGCAGCAGGTGCGGCGCGCAGGCACTGGGCTTGATGACCACGCCGTCGGGCGCCAGGTTGCCGCGCAGCACGGCCAGCGCGCCCTCGGCATAGATGGGGTTCTCCAGCGGCCGGATCACGTCCGCATGGTGCACCTCGGCACCGGCGATGTTCTGGCCCAGCGTGCGGCCGTTGACGGTGAGCGCCTCCGTCTGCAGGTGGCCGCGGATCGCCTCCAGCATGGCGCGCAGGCCACCGGCGTAATAGAAGTCCTCCATCAGGTAGGCATCGCCGCTGGGCCGGATGTTGGCGATCACCGGCACGCGGCGGCTGGCGGCGTCGAAGTCCTCCAGACTCACCGGATGGCCGGCGCGGCGCGACATGGCGATCAGATGAATGATGGCGTTGGTCGAACAACCCATCGCCATGGCGCAGGCGATGCCGTTCTCGAAGCTGGCGCGGCTGAGCAGGCGCGCGGGCGTGAGGTCTTCCCACACCATCTCGACGATGCGGCGGCCGCAGTCGGCGCTCATGCGGATGTGGTTGGCATCGGCGGCAGGAATGCTGCTGGCGCCCGGCAGCGTCAGGCCCACGGCCTCGGCGATGCCCATCATGGTGGCCGCCGTGCCCATCGTCATGCAGGTACCGTGGCTGCGGGCGATGCCGGCTTCCATCTCGCGCCAGGCGGTCTCGTCCAGCCGGCCGGCGCGACGCTCGTCCCAGTACTTGAAGGCGTCGGAGCCGGACCCCAGCACGCGGCCCTTCCAGTTGCCGCGCAGCATGGGGCCGGCGGGCAGGTAGATGAAGGGAATGCCCATGCTGGTGGCGCCCATCACCAGGCCGGGCGTGGTCTTGTCGCAGCCGCCCATGAGCACGGCACCGTCCACCGGATGGCTGCGCAGCAGCTCCTCCGTCTCCATCGCCAGGAAGTTGCGGTAGAGCATGGAGGTGGGCTTGACCATGCTCTCCGACAGCGAGATGGCCGGCAGTTCCAGCGGCCAGCCGCCGGCCTGCAGGATGCCGCGCTTGACGTCCTCCACGCGCTGCTTGAAGTGGCTGTGGCACTGGTTGGCATCGCTCCATGTGTTGACGATGGCGATGACGGGCTTGCCCATCCAGTCCTCGTAGCCGTAGCCCATCTGCAACACGCGCGAGCGGTGGCCGAAGGATCGGAAAGATCGGAAGAGCACACGTCTGAACTCCAG
>NZ_CAJYES010000260.1 GCF_913773995.1 uncultured Pseudacidovorax sp. | reverse complement strand
CTGGATGCGGGCCGTGGTGTCCAGGCGCCTCACCGCATCGACCGCGCCATCGCGGGCGGCGCGCAGCTGATGGATGGCATCGCCCTGGGCGAGCAGGCGCTGCACGGGAAGCGCCAGCGCAGGGGCGGCCTCGGCGGCCGCGCGCAGGGCCTGGGCCGCCTCCTGCGCTCCATCGGTGTCGTTGCTGCCGGGCAGGAAGCCCAGCACATAGCGCTGGGCGGCGCCTTGCAGTGGTGTGTTCTCGGTCGCTTGCAGCAGCTCCTGCGCGGCGGTGGGCAGGCCGGCCTGCGCCTGCATCAGGCCGAGGTGGTTGCGCCGGAAGTCCGGCAGGCCCGCGGCCTTGGCGTCCACGGCCTTGCGCAAGGCCTCGAGCGCCTGCTTCAGACCTGGGCGGTCGCCGGCCGGCACCACGGCGGACAGGGCTTCCAGCTGCTCGATCTGCCCGGTGGCCCGGGTGGCGAACTGCGACAGCGGCCGGTCATCGGCGGTGCGCCCGGCCTGCAGCGAGAGCAGCAGCGTGTCGAAGCCGGCATCGGTCTCGCGCACGCTCAGCAGCTGGCACAGGAAGGCCATGTGCGCGCTGGCCGGCGCCGGATCGGCCCGCAGGTAGGTGAGGGTGAGGCCGGCGAGCAGCAACGCCACCACGGCGCCCACCCGCAGATACCAGGCGCGGGGGAGCTGCGCAGGCTGCGGCTCGGGAAGCGCCGGCGTGGCCATCGCGTGCCGTGGTTGGAGGCTGCCCCAGTCGGAGGGCGGGGCGGACGGCGCTGCGCTCATGGAAGCCACCTTTAAGCCCTGGAGGGCGTGGGCGAACGCTGTCGCCAGGAGGGTCGTGGAAGCGGAGAGGGAGCGAGCATGGCGCGCGATTCTGGACAGCGCCATCCCCTCTTGTATTGTGCTAGATCAAGACAACGGGCGCGCACCCAGGCTTCTACAGCAGGCTGGACACCCGCGCCGCGGCGTCCAGCAAGGGTGGCAGCAGGCTGTCCTGCATCACCTTGGCGCTGGTCCGGTTGGCCTGGCCGCTGATGTTGAGCGCGGCCAGCACCCGGCCGGCGCGGTCGCGCACCGGCGCGGCGATGGAGATCAGCCCTTCCTCCAGTTCCTGGTTGACCAGGCACCAGCCCTGTCGCCGCGCCTGGGCGATCCGGGCGCCGATGGCCTCGGGATCGGTCAGCGTGTGGCGCGTGAGCGCAGCAATGGGCGAGGCGGCCAGGCGGCGCTGCAGTTCGTCCTCGGGCAGGGCGGCCAGCAGCACGCGGCCCATGGAGGTGCAGTAGGCCGGCAGGCGCGAGCCGATGCCCACGTTGATGCGCATGATCTTGTGCGTGGGCACGCGCATCACGTAGACCACGTCGGTGCCCTCAAGCACGGCGGCCGAGCACGACTCCTTGACCTGGGCCACCAGCGACTCCATCACCGGCTCGGCCCGGTTCCAGATCGGCATGGAGGACAGGTAGGCGAAGCCCAGGTCCAGGATGCGCGCGGTGAGGAAGAAAAGGCGGCCGTCGCTTTCCACGTAGCCCAGCGTCTGCAGCGTGAGCAGGATGCGTCGGGCCCCGGCGCGGGTGAGGCCGCTGGCGGCGGCCACTTCGCTCAGCGTCTGCCGGGGCGCGCTGGCGCTGAAGGAGCGGATGACCTGAAGGCCGCGGGCGAAGGACTGCACGAAGCCGTCGCCGGGTCGTGGCGCTTCGGGAAGGTCGGCAGAAGGAAAGGAGGATGGCATGTTCGTGCAGGCGGGCTAGAATTCATTCTAAGAACAAATGTTCTTATAGCGAACATTTTTTCGCGAAGCTCTCCGTCGACTTTCCATGACCCGCGTCTGCGCCTGCAAGGGCCGACGTCCCTGAAGAAGGAACCCCGCATGATCGACAAACTCGCCGCCTCGGTGGAGGAGGCGCTCCAGGGCACAGCCGATGGCGCCACGGTGCTGATCGGTGGCTTCGGCACCGCCGGCATCCCGGACGCGCTGATCGACGGCCTGATCGCGCAAGGTGCGCGCGAGCTCACGGTGGTCAACAACAACGCCGGCAACGGCGAGGCCGGCTTGGCCGCGCTGCTCAAGGCCGGACGGGTGCGCAAGATCATCTGCAGCTTCCCGCGGCAGGCCGACAGCTTCGTCTTCGATGGCCTCTACCGCGCCGGCAAGATCGAGCTGGAGTTGGTGCCCCAGGGCAATCTGGCCGAGCGCATCCGCGCCGCCGGTGCCGGCATCGGTGCCTTCTTCTGCCCGACCGGCTACGGCACCGAACTGGCCGCCGGCCGCGAGACCCGCGTCATCGACGGCCGCCACTACGTGCTGGAGTACCCGATCCACGGCGACCTGGCCCTCATCAAGGCCGAGCGCGGCGACCGCTGGGGCAACCTCAGCTACCGCAAGGCCGCGCGCAACTTCGGTCCGGTGATGGCCATGGCCGCGAAGAAGACCGTCGCCACGGTGCACGAGGTGGTCGAGCTGGGCACGCTCGACCCCGAGGCCATCGTCACGCCCGGCATCTTCGTCAGCCGCGTCGTGAAGATCGATCGCACGGCCACCCAGGCCGGCGGCTTCAAGAAGAAGGAGGTGGCGTGATGGCCGACTACCAACGCCGAACCAAGGACCAGCTGGCCGCCCGCGTGGCGCAGGACATCTTCGACGGTGCCGTCGTCAACCTCGGCATCGGCCAGCCTACGCTGGTGGCCAACCACCTGCCCGCGGGCCGTGAGGTGGTGCTGCACAGCGAGAACGGCATCCTGGGCATGGGCCCGGCGCCGGCCGCGGGCGAGGAGGACTACGACCTCATCAACGCCGGCAAGCAGCCGGTGACGCTGCTGCCGGGCGGCGCGTTTTTCCACCATGCCGACAGCTTCGCCATGATGCGCGGCGGCCACATCGACATCTGCGTGCTGGGCGCCTTCCAGGTCAGCGCCACGGGCGACCTGGCCAACTGGAGCACCGGCGAGCCCGGCGCCATCCCGGCCGTCGGCGGCGCCATGGATCTGGCCACCGGCGCCAAGCAGACCTGGGTCATGATGGACCTGCTGACCAAGCAGGGCGTGAGCAAGGTGGTGGCGCAGTGCAGTTATCCGCTTACCGGTCTCGCGTGCGTCAAGCGCATCTACACCGACCTGGCGACACTGGCCTGCACGCCGCAGGGCCTGCGCTGCATCGACCGCGTGCCGGGCCTGTCGCTGCAGGAGCTCGAGCGCCTGGTGGGCCTGCCCATCGCCGACGACGCGGCCGCCGACTGAACACCCCCTCTTTTCATCCGATTCTCAAGGAGACCTTTCGCATGACCACCGACGCCTATATCTGCGACGCCATCCGCACCCCCTTCGGCCGCTACGGCGGCGCGCTGTCCAGCGTGCGCACCGACGACCTGGGCGCGATCCCCATCAAGGCGCTGATGGAGCGCAATGCCAAGGTCGACTGGCAGGCCGTGACCGATGTGCTCTACGGCTGCGCCAACCAGGCCGGCGAGGACAACCGCAACGTCGCCCGCATGGCCGCGCTGCTGGCCGGCCTGCCCATCGAGGTGCCGGGCGCCACCATCAACCGCCTGTGCGGCTCGGGCCTGGACGCCGTGGGCAGCGCGGCCCGCGCCATCAAGGCGGGCGAGGCGCAGCTGATGATCGCCG
Source organism: uncultured Pseudacidovorax sp. (assembly GCF_913773995.1). GTDB lineage: Bacteria > Pseudomonadota > Gammaproteobacteria > Burkholderiales > Burkholderiaceae_C > Xenophilus. The sequence goes on along the minus strand of NZ_CAJYES010000260.1, from coordinate 38,414 downwards.
GCGGCGTGGAAAGCATGAGCCGCGCGCCCTTCGTCATGCCCAAGGCCGAGTCGGCCTTCAGCCGCAGCAATGCCGTCTACGACACCACCATCGGCTGGCGCTTCGTCAACAAGCTGATGAAAGCGCAGTACGGCGTGGACTCCATGCCCGAGACGGCCGAGAACGTGGCCGAGCAGTTCAAGATCGAGCGCGAGGCGCAGGACCGCATGGCCCTGGCCAGCCAGCAGCGCGCAGTGGCGGCGCAGAAGTCGGGCTTCTTCGAGTCCGAGATCGTGCCCGTGACCATTGCGCAGAAGAAGGGCGACGCCATTGTCGTGGCCAAGGACGAGCATCCGCGCGACACCAGCCTGGAGTCGCTCGCCAAGCTCAAGGGCGTGGTCAAGCCCGAGGGCACGGTGACGGCTGGCAATGCCAGTGGCGTGAACGACGGCGCCTGTGCGCTGCTGATCGCCAGCGAAGCGGCTGCCGCGAAGAACGGCCTGACGCCGCGCGCGCGCATCGTCGGCATGGCGACGGCCGGCGTGGCGCCGCGCATCATGGGCATCGGTCCGGCACCGGCCACGCAGAAGGTGCTGGCGCAGACCGGCCTCTCGCTCGACCAGATCGACGTCATCGAGCTGAACGAGGCCTTCGCGGCCCAGGGCCTGGCCGTGCTGCGCATGCTGGGCCTGAAGGACGACGACGCGCGCGTCAACATCAATGGCGGTGCCATCGCGCTGGGCCACCCACTGGGCGCCAGCGGCGCGCGTCTGGCGACCACGGCGGTCAACCAGCTGCACCGCGGCGGCGGGCGCTATGCGCTGTGCACCATGTGCATCGGCGTGGGCCAGGGCATCGCCCTGATCCTCGAGAAGGTCTGATCAGCGACCGATGAGTGCCAGGTAGTCGCTGAGCGTGCGCGGCGACACCGAGGCCAGCACCTGCTCGTACGAGGTGCCGTGCCGGGCCAGCAAGCGCGCGCTGGCCACCGCCTTGGAGCGGCAGAACCAATGGCAGGTGTGCTGCAGCAGCAGCAGCTCGGCACTCATCATGAAGGCCCGCGGCTTGTCGGCCAGCCCGGGCTCGTTGGCCGCCACGGCCGCGATGCCCTTCGCATGGATGGCGAAGGCACGCCGCACATCGAACAGCAGCCGCCCCGACAACAGCGGCTGTGCCCACGGCAGCCACATCGGCAGCTTGCTCACCTGGGCCAGCGGTGCATCGAGCGACGCCATGTCGTCCGAAAAACGCTTGAGCTGTTCGGCCAGCAGCGCCTCCGTCGCGCACAGGGTCTGCCAGATTTGCTGGCGTCGGTCCTCGTCGCTTTCGTCCAGCCACCGAAGGTAGCCGTCGAGCAGCGTTTCCATCTGCGGTTCGATGCGGTAGGGCGCCAGCCGTGCGGCGAGAAGGGCGACACGACGTTGTTGATCGCGCCGTTTCAACAGGTGCAGGCCAAACGCGGCCAGGGCCAGCAAGGCCAGAAAGTCCATGAAAGTTCCGCAGGGAAATGCCGAAGAAGAGGCAGTGTAGGCAGGTCTGCAACATATTCCTCGGCCGCAATGGCGCAACGAATACTTAAGGTTTCCAAAATTGTGTCTTTGAGCTCAATCATTAGGACACAATTTGCAACATGACGATTTCCTCTTCAAGATGCAGGAATTGACTGCGCGCCGCCTGTTCATTTCTGCCCCATGCGCCTCTTGCTGAGGATTTTTTGCTGCTGTTTCTGGATCGCCGCCTGGCCTGCGGCAGGGCAGGACGCGCCCCTGCAACTGCGTGTCGTGGGAGGGCTGGCGGGCCTGCCGCAGTACGACCAGCACGAGTCCGTCTTCTGGACACAGGCCCTTCCGGCGCTGATGCAGGGCCGCGTGGCGGCCACCATCGCGCCCTTCGACCAGGCCGGCGTGCCTGGCAACAAGATGCTCACGCTGCTGGAGACGGGCGTGGTGCCTTTCGGCACTGTGCTGCTCAGCCAGGTGGGCGGTGAGCATCCGGCCCTTGCCTTGCCCGACCTGGCGGGCCTCAGCGCCGACGCCGCCACGCTTCGGCGCGTGGTCGACGCCTTCCGGCCCGAAATGGACCGCATGTTGCGCGAGCGCTTCAATGTGAAGCTGCTGGCCATGTACATCTATCCGGCGCAGGTCATCTTCTGCGCGGCGCCCATGAAGGGCCTGACCGATCTCAAGGGCCGGCGTGTGCGCGTCTCCAGTGGAACACAGGCCGACTTCGTCCAGGCGCTGGGCGGCACGCCGGTGCCGACCGCGTTTGCTGCGCTCATGAGCAACATGACCTCGGGCAACACCGACTGTGCGATCACCGGCGGCGCGTCCGGCAACACGCTGGGACTGCACCGCATCACCCGGTCGCTCTTCACCATGCCGATCAACTGGGGCCTGGCCATCTTCGGTGCCAATGCCGACGCCTGGTCGGTGCTCCCTGGCGACCTGCGCATCGTGCTGGAGCAGCAGCTGCCCCAACTCGAGCGCCGCATCTGGGACCAGTCCATCCGCGATACCGACCTGGCCATCGCCTGCAACACCGGAGCCGGCGCCTGCGAAAGTGGCACGCCGGGCGCCATGGTGGCGGTCGCACCCAGCGCCGACGACGACCGCCTTCGCCGCCGGATCCTGTCTTCCACCATCCTCGTGAACTGGCTGCAACGCTGTGGTGCCGAATGCACGCGGCTGTGGCAGCGCACGATCGCACCGGTGATCGACACCAAGGCGGCGCGCACGCCATGAAGTCGAAGAACGGACCGCCGCGGCAACTGGCCGCGTCCACGCTTGCGCTGGCCGCACTGTTCATCGTGGTGGTGTTCGGCCTGGCCGTGTTCGCGGTGCTGGAGATGCGCAACCGCGCCGTGGAGGACGCACGCGACCAGATCGACCGCTTCCTCAGCGGTTCCGTCGCCGCGGTCAACCAGAACCTGCTGGGCGTGGATCTGCTGCTGGCCGACTTGGGCATGCTGCTGCGTCCGGTGGGCAACGAGGACATGGCGGCGGCGGCCGAGCGGGCGGCCCGCAACATGCAATCGCTGGCCCGACACAGCCTGCTCGTCGAGCGGCTGGAAGTACTGCGTCCGGACGGCAGCGTGGTGTCGCCGTCCCGCGGCGACCCCGTGCAACTTCCGCCGGCCTTCACCGCCCGCCTGATGAGCCAGCCGGTGCCCGAGCTGATGACGACAGCACCATCCCTGAGCCCGCGCACTTCGCAGCAGGTGCTGTACTTCACCCGCATGGTCCGCCTGCCCGATGGCACGCAAGGCATCGCGCTGGCCGAAGTGCAGGTGGCATCGTTGGCGCGGCTGCTGGCCCATGGTGCGGGCATCGACGGCATGGAGGTCACGCTCGAAAGCCTGAGCCAGGGCCTGCTGGTCAGCGTGCCCCCGCGAAGCGAGATCGCCGAAGGCGCTGCCAAGTTGGCCGACTTGCGCCGCGCTGCGGATGCGCGCGGCATCGTGCGGGCCGACTCGCGCCTGATGGGTCAGGACGCGCTGCTGGCGCTGCGCCCCACGCTCAACCAGGACATCGTGCTCAGCGCCGGTCTGCCGATGGAGCAGGTGCTGGAGGGCTTCCGCACCGAGCGCAACCTCATCGTCGGCGTGACGGGGCTGCTCATGCTGATGGTGATGGGCGTGTCGGCCTATGCGCTGCACCAGCTGCGTGAGCAGTGGATGCGCCGGCGCGAGGCCCTGCATGCCAAGGGCATGCTGGACCAGGCGCTCGAATCCATGTCCGACGGCTTCGTCCTGCTGGACCCCGAAGGACGGGTGGCGGCCTGGAACCGCCGCTTTGCCGACATCTTTCCCCAGGCGCGCATGGCGCTCGAGGCGCGCATGCCCATGGCGGCCGTCGAAGGCGCCGTCTCCGGGCGCAGCGCGGAAGAGGTGGCGCTGATGCCGCCTAGTCTGCCGCAGGCGGGTGAGCAGGAGCTGGAACTGCCCGACGGCCGCACCGTGGTCGTCGTCAAGAGCCCGACGCCCAACGGCGGCATGGTCTGCGTGTACCGCGACACCAGCGAGAAGCGCCGGCATCTGGCCGACATCCTGGAAGGCAAGGCGCAGCTGCAGGCCACGCTCGATGCGCTGCCCGACGTGCTGCTGGAGCTGTGCCTGGACGGGCGCTGCATCGGCTTCCATTCGGCGCGGGCCTCGCTGCTGGACATCGGCGACCCGGTGGGCAGCACGCTCGCCGAGGTGCTGCCCGGCGACGCGGCGATCCAGATCATGGCCGCCATGCGCGAGGCGTATCTCAAGGGGCTTTCGTTCGGCAAGCAGTTCGAGCGCAGGGCCTCGCAGGGCACGGCCTGGTTCGAGATCTCGGCTTCGCGCAAGCTGGTGGGCGAGGGCGCCGACGCGCGCTTCATCGTCATCCTGCGCGACATCACCGACCGCATGTCGGCGCAGCTGCAGATCGACCACCTGTCCTTCTACGACAACCTCACCGGTCTGCCCAATCGCCGCATGCTGCTGCACCGGCTGCAGTCGGCCATCGACGCCAACGTGCGGCGCGAGCGCCAGGCGGCGCTGCTCTTCCTGGACCTGGACCACTTCAAGACGCTCAACGACGCGCAGGGCCGCAACGCCGGCGACGTACTGCTCAAGCAGGTGGCGCAGCGCCTGCAGCAGCTCATGCGCGAGGGCGACACCGTGGCACGGCTGGGCGGTGACGAGTTCGTCATCCTGATCGAAGGCCTGAGCGCCGATTCGGCCACCGCCGTGATGCAGACCCAGGCCTTCGGCGAGGCCGTGCTGGCCGAGCTGGGCAGGCCGATCCAGCTGCCGGCCATGACCTACCACGGCACCTGCAGCATCGGCGCCACGCTGATCAGCGCCAGTTCCGCCTCGCTCGACGATCTGCTCAAGCAGGCGGACATCGCGATGTTCCATGCCAAGACCGCCGGCGGCGATGTGCTGCGCTTCTTCGAGGCGGACATGCAGACCACCGTCAATGCACGGGCCTCGCTGGAGAGCGAGCTGCGCGCGGCCCTCAAGGCCCGTGGCCAGTTCCTGCTGCACTACCAGCCGCAGGTCACGACCGAGGGGCGCGTGGTGGGCGCCGAGGTGCTGATCCGCTGGCTGCATCCGCAGCGTGGGCTGATCCCGCCGGCGGCCTTCATCGACGTGGCCGAAGAGACCGGCCTGATCTCGCCCATCGGCCTGTGGGCGCTGGAGCAGGCCTGCAAGCAGCTGGACGACTGGAGCACCCATCCGCGCCGCCGCCACCTCACGCTGGCGGTGAACGTGAGTGCGCGTCAGTTCCGCAAGGAGGACTTCGCGGACAAGGTGCGCGAGGTGCTGATCCGTACCGGTGCCGATCCCTCCAAGCTCAAGCTGGAGCTGACCGAAAGCCTTCTGCACGATGAGGTCGCCGAGACCATCCGCAAGATGAAGTCGCTGGCCGCCATCGGTATCCGCTTCTCGATGGACGACTTCGGCACGGGCTACTCCTCGCTGTCGTACATGGCGCAACTGCCGCTGCACCAGATCAAGATCGACAAGTTCTTCGTCAGCGGCATCGGCGCCAATCCCAAGATCGAGCTGATCGTGCAGACCCTCATCGGCATGGCGGCCAACCTCGATCTGGAGGTGGTGGCCGAGGGCGTGGAGACGCGCGCGCAGCTGGACTTCCTGACCCGCAACGGCTGCCGCGTGTGCCAGGGCTTCCTCTTCGGCCGGCCGCAGCCGGTCGAGGTGCTGGAGACGCAGCTGGATGCGGAGCTGATCCCGCACTGAGGCTCATGGCCGGCCTGCCGCGGGCCCGGGGCAGGGCGGGCCAGGCTCCGTGCCCCCCGGAGCGGCCCTGGGCACAATGCCCGCTTCGCCCAGCCTGCTTGCCACGGTCCGCCGCGCGGCCACCACTGCCTTGTCCCTCCCCGACTTCCTTGCCGCGCCGATCGCGGATCCCGCCTTCTATCTGGTCGCCGTGCCTGCCGTGCTGCTGCTGGGCATCGGCAAGAGCGGTTTCGGGGCCGGTTTCGGCTCCCTGGCGGTGCCGCTGATGTCGCTGGCCGTGACGGTGCCGCGTGCGGCTGCGATCCTGATGCCGGTGCTGTTCGTGATGGACGTGCTGGGCATCGCCGCCTTCCGTCACGACCTGGACCGTCGGTTGCTGGCCTTCCTGGTGCCGCCTGCGCTGGTGGGCGTCGTGCTGGGCGCCTTGCTCTTCCATGTGCTGTCGGCGGCGACGGTGGCCGGTCTCGTGGGCGTGTGCACGCTGCTGTTCCTGGCGCAGCGGCTGCTGTTTCCACCGCGTTCCGATGCGCCGCCGCCCTCGCGCGCGGCGGGCTGGGTGCTCACGGTGTTGTCGGGTTTCACCAGCTTCATCTCGCATGCGGGCGGGCCGCCCCTCAATGCCTACCTGTTGCCCCTGAAGCTGCGGCCCATCGTCTTCACGGCCACGCTGGCCTACCTGTTCTTCCTGGTGAACCTGGCCAAGTGGATTCCCTATGCCTGGCTGGGCCTGCTGGATGCGCGCAACCTGAGCACCTCGCTGCTGCTGATGCCGCTCGCGCCGCTCGGTGTCTGGGCGGGCGTGCACATCGCGCGGCGCATCGATCCGATCTGGTTCTATCGCTGCGTCTATGCCGGCATGTTCCTCACTGGCCTCAAGCTGGTGTGGGATGGCTTCTTCTGAGGGCAGCAGCGACCTCGTCGCTTGCGCTGCCCCTTCCTCGACCTTCACTGCAAGGAGTGCCTTCTCCATGAACGCTTTCAACCAACTCGTCGTGCTGACCGGCGCGTCGCGCGGCATGGGCCGCGCCATGGCCAGCCAGCTGCTGGCGCGCGGCGGCGTGCGGCTGCTGTGCCTGTCGCGCGGCACCGATGCCACGCTGGAGGCCGAAGCGATCGCCGCGGGCAGCGAGGTGCTGCAGTGGTCGGCCGACCTGGCCGATCCGTTGTCGGTCGCCGAGCGGCTGGCCGCCTGGCTGGCCGCGCAGGACCCGTCCCCCCTGGCCAGCGCCGTGCTGATCAACAACGCGGGCACCGTGGGGCGTACCGCGCCGCTGGCCCGGGCTTCGCTGGCCGAGCTGTCGGCGGCGCTGCGCGTGGGGCTGGAGGCGGCGCTGCTGCTGACCAGCGCCTTCCTGTCGGCGACCGCCGGCTGGTCGGTGCCGCGGCAGGTGCTCAACATCTCCTCGGGGCTGGGCCGCAATGCGATGGGCAGCCAGGCAGCGTACTGCGCCGCCAAGGCGGGCATGGACCACTTCTCCCGCGCTGTGGCGCTGGAGGAGACCGAGGAAGGTGGCGCCCGCATCGTGTCGCTGGCGCCGGGCGTGATCGACACCGACATGCAGATCGCGCTGCGCAGCGCCGACGCGGCGCTCTTTCCCGACCGTGGCCGCTTCGAGGCCCTGCATCGCAACGGCCAACTGGATTCGCCCGAATCGGCCGCCCGCAAGGTGCTGGCCTGGCTGGAACGGCCGGACTTCGGCGCCCAGCCGGTGGCGGACGTGCGTACGGCTTGAACTGAAGCACCCCCCAAGCCGCTTCGCGGCTCCCCCGCTCTCTGGCGCCTTCGGCTTGGAGGGGGGCGCACCCGGAGGCCTGGCGAAGCCAGCTCCTCGGGTGCACTGGCATGGCCTGCTCCGCGGCCGTCTGATGCGGAAGGTGACGCCAGGTCCATGCCTTGCGGCGCGCTCTCGCGCTACAGGTAAATCTTCTGCAAGAGCCGGATCAAGGTCTCGCGCTCGCGGTCGGTGAGCTTGTGGCTGGCCTCCTTCTCCAATTGGATCACGGCCTCTTCCGCCTCGACCATGAGCTGGTGGCCGGCCGGCGTGAGGTGCAGTCCCACCGCGCGGCCATCGTGCGGATGGGGTCGGCGCTCGATCAGGCCGCGGCGGTCCATGGCCGCCACCAGGCTCACGAAGTTGGGCGGCTGGATGTCCAGCGCCGCGCAGAGCTGGCGCGAGGTGGCCCCCGGGTTGTGCGCCAGCAGCGAGAGCACCGAGAAATCCGTCGGCTTGAGGCCATAGACGGCCATCCGCTCGGCGAAGGCGACATACACGACCAGGTAGGCGCGGCGCGCGTTGTAGCCCACCAGGCTCTCGAGCACATGGCTGTCCAGCGGCTCAGGCGCCGTGGTCGGGGGCTGAACGGGCTTGCGTGTTCGGGGCTTGGCAGGCGTCATGGCGATCGCAGTCTAGGTCCGCCGCCCCGTCACCCCTGCGGCTCGCAGGCCTTCTTGACGATCGCCGCGCGCATGTCGAACTCCGGCAGCACCCAGCGGCGGAAGGCGGCTGCCGCGCGCGCCTGCGCCTCGCCAGCGCCCGGTGCCTGTTCGATGCGGGCCCAGGCCCAGGCCAGCAGCGTGACCATCACCAGCCGCAGGTAGTCGTCGGCCAGCTCGTAGGGCAGGCGTGGCTGGGCATGCGCGGCCATGGCGATCTGCGTGGTCAGGTAGCGCAACTGCGCCAGGCGACGTTGCGCATCGGCATCGACATCACGCGAGGCGTCCAGCTCGTCGCGCAGCGCCAGCAGCGTGGCCGCGAAGCCGGCGCCGGCATCGGGCAGCACCTTGCGCACCAGCAGGTCGATGGCCTGGATCTCATTGGTGCCCTCATAGATCATGGTCACGCGGGCGTCGCGCAGGATCTGCTCGATGCCCCATTCGCGCACATAGCCGTGGCCCCCGAACACCTGCAGGCAGGCGCTGGCGCCGTCGAAGCCCTGCTGCGTGCAGGCGGCCTTGAGCACCGGCGTGATGTAGCTGCACCACTGCTGCGCGGCCTCGCGTGCCTTGGCGTCCTCGGCATGGCGCGCGATATCGAGCTGGAGCGCAGTGCGATAGGCGATGAGCCGGCCGCCGTCGATCCAGGCCCGCTGCACGTCCAGCACGCGGGCGACTGCCGGATGCTCGGCGATCAGGCTGGGGCCGGAGGCGCGGTCGGCGCCCGGCGCCACCATCTGGCGGCGCTCCTGCGCATACGCATGGGCCTTCTGCCACGCGGCGTCGAGCAGGCCGATGCCCTGCAGCGCCACATGCAGACGGGCCGCATTCATCATGACGAACATCGCAGCCAGGCCGCGGCCCGGCTCGCCGACCAGCCACCCGGTGGCGTCGTCGAAGCGCATCACGCAGGTGGGGCTGCCGTGCAGGCCCATCTTTTCCTCGATGCGCTCGCACTGCACCGCGTTGCGCGCGCCGTCGTCCAGGACCTTGGGCACCAGCGCCAGCGACAGGCCCTTCGGGCCGGCGGGCGCATCGGGAAGGCGGCACAGCACCAGGTGGACGATGTTGGGCGTGAGGTCGTGCTCGCCGCCCGAGATGAAGATCTTGGTGCCCGAGACACGCACGCTGCCGTCAGCCTGCGGCACGGCGCGGGTGCGCACCAGGCCCAGATCGCTGCCCGCATGGGCCTCGGTCAGGCACATGGTGGCCAGCCATTCGCCGGTGGCGACCTTGCCCAGGTAGCGCGCCTTGAGGTCGTCGCTGGCATGGTGGCGGATGCATTCGTAGGCGCCATGCAGCAGGCCGGGCGCCATGGTGAAGCCGTGGTTGGCGCCGGCCAGCCATTCGTAGAGCACGGCCTCCAGCACGGCAGGCAGGCCCTGGCCGCCGTCTTCGGACGCGGCGGAAAGGCTGGGCCAGCCGCCCTCCACGAAAGCCTGGTAGGCGGCGGCGAAGCCGGGCGGCGTGTGGACCTGGCCACCTTCGAGGCGGCAGCCGATCTCGTCGCCGTCACGCTGCAGCGGGGCGATCACCTCGCCGACGAAGGTGGCGGCCTGTTCCAGCACTTGGGCCTGCAGGTCGGCATCGACCTCGGCGAACGGCGCCAGTCGTGCGAGCTGCTGCGAGGCACCGAGGACGGCGTCGAGGAGGAAGCGGACGTCTTCAGGGCGGGGGGCGTAATCCATGGGAAGCGGGCGGAAAGTCAGGGCGCGACGCAGGCGAAGCTGGTCGCGCGTTCGGTGTCGCCGCCACGGAAGCGGGCGACGGCGGGATAGGGGCACAGCGGCCGGGTGCGGTCTGGCGCCCAGTTGGCCGGAACCTCCGGGTTGGGTTGGCGCGAGCCCGGGCCGCGTGCCTCGGCCTGTACCTGCTCGGGCGCATGGCCGCCTTCGACCCAGTCGACCAGCGCCGTGAGCATGTCGAAATGGTCGGTCGAAGGGCCGCCGCTGCAGTGGTTCATTCCCGGCACCGGGAAGTAGCGCACGAACTCGCCGGCCCGGCCGGCGTGCGTGGTCTGCAGGCGGTCGTACCAGGCGGCCGTGTCGTCGGACGAGAACACCGGATCGCCGGTGCCGTGGTAGACGATCATCCGACCGCCGCGGGCCCGCAGCGACTGCAGGCGTTCTGAATTGGGCGGCACCATGAAGGCCATGGCCGATTCGTCGTACGGGGCCTGCGTGGCGTCGATGCGCGGGGCGTCACGGTCCATGTCGAAGCCGAGCGCGAAGGCCAAGCCCTGCGGCCGGTCGGCCATCGGCGGCGTGCTGAAGATGAAGGCCACGGCACCGGCGTCGCGGGTGGCGGGGCTGGCCAGCTTCCATTCGCGCCAGTTGGCGCCCGAGACCCCGGGGTCGAAGGGGAAGCTGTTGTAGAGCTGCCTGCCGCTGCTGTCGCGCGCGCCGGCGAAGACGCGGGCCAGGGCCATCTTCTGGGCCGGGTCCAGGCAGCTGTCCTGCCGGCCGGCGGTGCAGGTGGGCACGTCGCGGCCCAGGTTGAAGCGGGCCTGGCAGGACTTGAGGTCGCCGACGATGCCGTCGGTCAGGCCGTCGAGCATGTCGCAGCGCGCCAGCACGGCGCGCGAGAGGGTCTGGAGCTGACCGGGTGTGAACGCGGTCTGCAGGTCGGGATCGCCCTGCGGCGTCTTGGCCGTCGCCAGCGCCGCGTACTGCTGCGCGCCGTAGAGCTGGGCCACGGCCGCGCGCGGCAGGTGGAAGCCCGGGTCGCCCGCCAGTACGCCGTCGAAGGCCTGCGGCAGGCGCGAGGCCGCCACCATGGCATGGCGCCCGCCGTTGGAGCAGCCCGCGATGTAGGAGCGGTCGGCCGGGCGGCCATAGGCCTGGGCCACCAGTTGCTTGGCCACGGGCGTGAGCTGGGCCACGGCGCTGTAGCCGTAGTCGCGCCGTGCTTGCGGATCGAGGCCGAAGCGCGGATTGGGCGCCGGATGGCCGGCGTCGCTGCTGACCACGGCGAAGCCCATCGACAGCGCATTGGTGCGCGGCCCGCCGCCACCGATGCCGCCCAGCGCCGGCACCACCACGCCGTCCAGGCCGCCGTTGGCCTGGAACAGGAAGCGGCCGTTCCAGGCCTGAGGCAGCCGCAGCTCGAAGCCGATGGCGTAGCGCTGGCCGTCCACCGTGCTGGTGCGCTCGGCCATGCGGCCCTGCACCAGGCAATGCGCCGGCGCCTGTTCGCTGCCGCCGCGGATGGCCACCGGCCCGGCCGGCACGCTGCGCACAGTGGTGAACACCACGCCCGGCGCGGCTTCCAGCCTTTCGCAGGTGTGCAGTTCGCCGGGGCGCGCCGCCTTCATGGCCGTGGCCGCCTCGGGCGGCCGCGAACCGCAGGCACTGAGCAGGGCGATGGCGCCGCCGATGGCGGCAAGGCGGAAGGTGTTCATGGTCGGGGTCTCGCAAACGGCGCGGAGCCGGCATCGTAAGAGCCGGCCAGATCGGGAGGCAACGGCGTCACGACACCAGGCGCGTTGTGCGTCGAATGGCCGCGGAGCAGGCCACGCCAGGGCTCCCGCGGCACTGGCTTTGCCAGGCCGCTGGGAGCGCCCCCGCGAGGGGGTTGGCGAAGCGCGAAGCGCGCAGCCTGGGGGAGCTCAAGATTCCGCCGTGAAGCCGATCTGCTTGACCAGGGGGCCCCAGCGTTCGTATTCGGCCTTCTGGTCCGCAGCCATGTCCTGCGCCGTGGTGCCGTGGGCCACCAGGCCCACCAATGCCAGCGAGTCGATCACCGACTTGTCCTTCAGCGCCGCATTGATCGCCGCATTGGCCGAGGCCAGCGTGGCGGCCGGCGTCTTGGCCGGCGCGTAGAAGCCGAACCACTCTTCCGAGGTCACGTCCGGGTAGCCCAATTCGGTGAAGGTGGGCACATCGGGCAGGTAGGGCGAGCGCTTCTTGCCCGAGGTGGCCAGCACGCGCACGCGGCCGTTCTTCATGTACTGCAGGTAGTCGCCGCTGGGGTTCATGGCGGCGGCAATCTGGCCGCCCACCAGGTCGGTGATGCTGGGCACGGTGCCGCGGTAGGGCACATGCTTGAGCTCCACGCCCGAGCGCATGCCCAGCAGCGCGCCCAGCAGGTGCGGCATCGAGCCGGCACCCGGCGAGCCGTAGCTGGCCTGGCTGGGGTTGGCCTTGGCCCAGGCCAGGAAGTCCTTCAGCGTCTTCACCTCGGCCGGCACCGCGGGGCCCACGGCCAGGCCGTGGAACATGATGGCGCCGATGGAGACGGGCGTAACGTCCTCCGGCTTGTAGGTCAGCTTGGGATAGATGTACGGGTACACCGACAGGGCCGACACCGGCGCCAGCGTGAGCACGGATCCGTCCGGCGTGGAGTTCTTCAGCGTCTCGACCGCGATGCGGCCGCCGGCGCCCGGCTTGTTCTCGACATAGGCGCCCTTGGCATAAGGGGTGCCGGCGATCTTCTCGGCCACGCGGCGGGCGACGGTGTCGCCCGCGCTGCCGGCTGGAAAGCCGTACATGATCTTGACCTGTTCGATGGCCTGGGCGAAGGCCGACAGGGGCGACAGGGCGCCCAGGGCGGCCGCGCCGCCCAGCGTGTGGAGGAATTGACGACGGTGTTGCATGGATGTCTCCGTAGAGCGAAGGGAAAAGGCGGGGTCAGCGGCAGCTGAAGTTGGCCGCATCCTCCAAGCTGCCCGTGCCGTTGTAGCGGGCGACCTTCGGATAGGGGCACAGCGGCCGGGTGCGGGTGGCGGACCAGGTCGGCGGCAGATCGGTGTTGGCGCCACCGGCATTGCCGGTGCCGCGGGCGCTGGCCACCACGCGGTCGGGTGCCTGGCCCTTCTCGACCCAGTTGACCATGGCGCTGAGCATGTCGAACTGGTCGGTGGCCGGGCCGCCGGAGCAGTGGTTCATGCCCGGGATCAGGTACAGCCGCGCGAAGTTGGACGCATCGCCGCCGTTGTCCTGCTGCAGTTGCTGGTACCAGTTGACCGAGTCGTCGCTGGAGAAGATCGGGTCGGCCGTGCCGTGGTAGACCATCAGCTTGGCGCCGCGCTTCTTGAGCGCCGGCAGCTTGCCGTAGTTGGGCGGCGTCATGAAGGAAATGCTGTTCTCGGTGTAGACGCCCGAGGTGCCGGTCACCTTGGCCAGGATGGTGTCGAGGTTGGTGTTGAGCGCGAAGTTGGGGCCGTTGAAGCTCGGGTCCTCCGGCGGCGACTGGAACACCAGGCCGACCGACCCCGAGTCGAGGATCAGCGGCACGGTGAACTTCCAGAACGACCAGCCGCCCGTGTCCAGGCCGGCGTCGTAGGGGAAGCTGCTGTAGATGCGTGTCCCGCTGTTGGTGGTGGCGCCCTTGAACAGCTTGTCGATCTTCGTCTTCTGGTCGGCCGAGAGGCAGGTACCGTTGCGCGTGGTGGCGCAGGTGGGTACGTCGCGGTTGATGTCGAAGGCCGCCTGGCAGGCGGCGTTGTCCTGCACCATGCCGTCGGCGGCGCCGTCCAGTCCGTCGCATTGGGCGAGCACGGCCTTGGTGACCAGCGTGCGCTCGGCCTGGGTGAAGGCGGTACTCAGATCCCCTGGCGTGGTGGCCAGCGTGGCATAGGTCTGGGCGCCTGCGATGTTGGCGGTGGCTGCCAGTGGCAGGCGCGTGCCGGGGTCGCCGGCGATGATGCCGTCGTACTGGTCGGCATAGCGCGAGGCCGCGACCATGGCATGCCGGCCGCCGTTGGAACAGCCGCCAAAGTAGGAGCGATCCGGGCCCTTGCCGTAGGCCGTCTGGATCGCGTTCTTGGCCATGGGCGTGAGCTTGGCCACGGCCTGGTAGCCGTAGTCCAGGCGGGCCTGCGGGTCGATGCCGAAGGTGGCATCCGCGCCGGCATGCCCGGCGTCGGAGCTCAGCACGGCGAAACCGGTCGACAGGGCGCCGGTCAGCGGTCCGCCGCCCAGCGTGCCGGTGGCGGTGACCACGCTGCCGTCCAGCCCGCCATTGCCCTGGTAGAAGAAGCGGCCGTTCCAGGCGCGCGGCAGGCGCATCTCGAATTTGATCGCATAGTTCTTGCCGTCGACGCTGCTGGTGCGCGGGAACATGCTGCCGGTGACCAGGCAGTGCTCGGGCACGTCGGTGCCGCCCACCTTGAGCGTGCCGGCCGCGACCAGCGTCGAAGCGGTGATGGTGGTGTTGGCGAAGCTGATGCGCGTGGCCAGGTCGGTGCACGACTGCAGCGAGGCGCCGACTGCCGCCGACAGCTGGGGAATGGTCTCGACCGCGGGGGCGGGCGCGGGTGCCGGTGCGGGCGCAGGGGCCGGCGCGGGCCGGTTGGCGGCGATCAGCGCCGCCGCCAGCGCGGCGTTCTGGTTGTTGTCGTTGCCCGAGCCGCCGCAGGCCGCCAGCAGCGCGAGGGGCGCCGCGGCCGCCAGGGCCCGCAGCGCGAAAGTCTTGCCGTCTTCCTTCTTCATGGTTTGTCTCCGTGGTGGTTTTTCGTGAAGGTCTCGCACAAGGAAGGAGCGGCCCCTCGGCCGCTCCGGGGGTCAGCGCGGCGCCATGCGCAGCGCGCCGTCCAGCCGGATCACCTCGCCATTGAGGTGGCCGTTGGTCACGATGTGGCAGGCCAGCTCGGCGAATTCCGAGGGCTTGCCCAGACGGGGTGGAAAGGGGATGGCCGCGGCCAGCGACTGCTGCACCGGCTCGGGCAGCTCCAGCAGCAGGGGCGTCGCGAAGATGCCGGGTGCCACGGTACACACGCGGATGCCGTGCTGCGCCAGGTCGCGCGCCATCGGCAGCGTCATGCCGACCAGGCCGCCCTTTGAGGCGCTGTAGGCCTGCTGTCCGACCTGGCCATCGAAGGCGGCCACGGAGGCGGTGAACATCATCACGCCGCGTTCGCCGCCGTCCAGCGCGTCCAGCTTGGCGCAACGGGCCGCGAACAGCCGGCTCACGTTGTAGGTGCCGATCAGGTTGACCTGGATGACGCGGGCGAAGTCTTCCAGCGGCGCGGCGCTGCCGTCCTTGCCGACGATGCGCTTCGCGCTGCCGATGCCGGCCACGTTCATCAGGATGCGCGCCGGGCCGTGGACCTCGGCGGCCGCGGCCAGGGCGGCCTCGACGCTGGCGGTGTCGGTGATGTCGCAGGCCAAGGCGGTGCCGCCGATGTCGGCCGCCACCTTTTTCGCCTGGTCGAGGTTGCGGTCGAGCACCGCCACCTTGGCGCCCAGGCGGGCGAGTTCCCGGGCCGTGGCTTCGCCCAGGCCGGAGGCGCCACCGGTGACGAGTGCGTTTTGTCCTTCGATCTTCATGACTTCATCTCCTAGTCGGGTCTTCTTACTCCTTCCCCCTCTGGGGGAAGGCGGGGATGGGGGCCGGGGGCGCTGGGTGCGTTGCAGTTGAACCACCGCCGCAGTCCCCCACCCCAGCCCTCCCCCAGCGGGGGAGGGAGCGGATGGCTACTGCCACTGCGGCTTGATGGTGAAAGGCAGGGTGTCGGCGTGCAGGGCCTGCACCGCGGCGTCGCGGTGCTTGAGCACGGCGCGCTGGTTGATCGAGCCCTTGTCGGTGATCTCGCCCTTGTCGATGGAGGGCGGCTCGGCCACCAGCGCGGCGCGGGCGATGCGGTTGGCGCTGCCCGTGGCATCGCCGGCCAGGCGGTCGATGACCTTCTGAAAGTGCAGCTGCACCTCCGGATGCTCCAGCACCGACTTCAGCGGTGCATCGCCCGGCAGCGAGGGAGCCAGCTCGCGCACTGCCTGGGTCGGGAAGATCAGCGCCCCCACCTCCTTCAGGTTGATGCCGGTGAGCACCACGTCCTGCACATAGGGCGCGCCGAACGCGATCACCTTGGCACGAAGCGGGCCCACGCTCACGAAGGTGCCGGTGGCCAGCTTGAAGTCCTCGGCGATGCGGCCGTCGAAGCGCAGGCCCAGGTGGATGTTCTCGGGGTCGATCCAGGCCACGGCGTCGCCGGTCTTGAAGAAGCCTTCCTCGTCGAAGGCCTCGTGCGTGGCCTCGGGCATGCGCCAGTAGCCGGGCGTGACGTTGGGGCCGCGATAGCGGATCTCGACCTTGCCGTCGGTGGGCACCAGCTTGATCTCCATGCCGGCGGTGGGCAGGCCCAGGTCGCCGGTGCGCACCTCGGGACGGGTGATGTACAGGCCGAAGGGGCCGGACTCGGTCATGCCCAGGCCGGTGCCCATCACCAGGCGCTCGCCGATCTCGGCCTCCTGCAGGCGGTGCAGCTGGTCCCACACGGCCTGGGGCAGGGCCGCACCGGCATAGAAGAACATGCGGCAGCGCGACAGCAGCTTCTTGCGCAGCACCGGGTCTTCCTCCATCGCGTTGGCGATGTACTCGAAGCCGGTGGGTACGTTGAAGTAGACCGTGGGCGCGATCTCGCGCAGGTTGCGCAGCGTCTCGGCGATGCCGGCCGGCGTGGGCTTGCCGTCGTCGATGTACAGCGTGCCGCCGTTGTCCAGCACGATGCCGACGTTGTGGTTGCCGCCGAAGGTGTGGTTCCAGGGCAGCCAGTCGATCAGCACCGGCGGCTCTTCGCCGAGCGCGGGGATGGAGGCGCGCAGCTGCTGCTGGTTGGCGCACCACATGCGGTGGGTGTTGATGACCGCCTTGGGGTTCTTGGTGGAGCCCGAGGTGAACAGGAACTTGGTGATGGTGCCCGGGTGCGTGCCGTGCATGGCGGCATCGACGGCGGAGGTGGGCTCGGTGGCCAGCAGCTGCGATAGCGGCGTGACCGAGCGGCCTTCCAGCGAGCCACCGCCCAGCACCACCTCGGTGTCGGCCGGCACCACGGCGGCGATGGCTGAGGCATAGCGCGTGTCGCTGGCGAACACCAGCCCGGGCGTGAGCGTGCCGATCACATGGCGCAGCTTGTCGTAGTCCTTGCTGACCAGTGAGTAGGGTGGCGACACCGGGCAGTGCGGAATGCCCACATAGAGCGCGCCCAGCGCCAACAGCAGGTGCTCGATGCTGTTCTCGCTCAGGATGGCGACGGGCCGGTCCTCGCTCAGGCCGCGGTCGAGCAGGGCCTGGCCGATGGCGCGGGCCTTGGCCAGTGCCTCGCGGTAGCTGATGCGGATCCAGTCGCCGGTGCTGCCGTCGGCATTGCGGGCGCGCCGGGCCACGAAGGTGCGGTCGGGCGCCATGGCGGCCCAGTACACCAGCCGGTCGGTCATGCGGTGGGCATGGTGGCCCAGCGGCTTGTCGGCCTGCAGGTACTGCACGCCGCCCTCGGCCTCGCGCAGCACGGCGCGGGTAATGCCGAATTCGAGCGCGCGGTACTTGGGTCGCAGATCCTGGGCTGTCTCCATCTTCATTTCATCTATTCCTTTCGGCCTTTGAGCGGGCCGGACCGCGGGGGGCATCGTGGAACCGGCTCTGCCGGGCCACTGGTGTCGCCCCCTTGAGGGGGGATTCGGCTTGCGCGTTGTGAGCAAGAAACGGGGGTGGGCCTATTTCGTCACCTTGGCAGCCTTGCCTTCGAGGAAGGCGCGCACACGGGCCTTGGCCTCGGGCGCGTCCTGCACGATGCCGGACATCAGGGCCTCGGTGAAGAAACCGTGGTCGGCGTTCTGTTCGGCGATGCGGGGCAGGGCGTGCATCAGCGCATAGTTGGTCAGCGGCGCGTTGGTGGCGATGCGGCGGGCCAGCTCGACGGCCTTGTCCAGCGCGGCACCTTCGGGCACCAGATACTGCGCGAAGCCGGCGCGCTCGCCGTCCTCGGCGTTGTAGACGCGGCCGGTCATCATCATGTCGGTCATGCGGGCCACGCCGATCAGGCGCGGGATGCGCACCGAACCGCCGCCGCCCACGAAGATGCCGCGCGTGCCTTCGGGCAGCGCGTAGAAGGTGCTGGCATCGGCCACGCGGATGTGGCAGGCGCTGGCCAGTTCCAGGCCGCCACCCACCACGGCGCCGTGCAGCGCCGCGACGACGGGCACGGGGCCGTGCTGCACCAGCTCCAGCGCGGCATGCCACATGCGCGAATGGCGCAGGCCGCCGCCAGCATCGCGCTCGCTGATCTCGGACAGGTCGAGGCCGGCGCAGAAGTGCGGACCTTCTCCATCGATCACGGCCGCACGCACGGTGTCGGGCAGGCTCTCGAAGGTGTTGCGCAGCGCCAGGATGAGGCCGTCGTTGAGCGCGTTGCGCTTGGCAGGGCGCGTGAGGCGGACGATGGCGATGTCGCCCTGGATGTCGAGGCTGAGGTCCTGATGAGTCATGATTGCGTTCGGAAGTTGGATCGATTATGGTTATCCAAAATAATCAATTCAACGGCCCGGAGCGGCCAACTCATCAGTACTTACCCGAACGGAGACGCGCCTCATGGACATCGCGAACCTCAGCGCCATCGACATCCACACCCACGCCGAGATCAGCTGCTGGAACCCCTTCGACAACTATGGCGAGGAATACGACCGCGCGGCGGACAAGTACTTCCGCTCCAGCCGGCGCCCCACCATCCAGGAGAGCATCGACTACTACCGCGAGCGCAAGATCGGCCTGGTGATGTTCGGCGTGGACAGCGAGTCCAACCTGGGCCGCCGCCGCATCCCGAACGAGGAGATCGCCGAGGCGGCGCAGAAGAACAGCGACATCATGATCGCCTTCGGCAGCGTCGATCCGCACAAGGGAAAGATGGGCGCGCGCGAGGTGCGCCGGCTGATCGAGGAGCACGGCGTCAAGGGCTTCAAGTTCCACCCCACGGTGCAGGGCTTCCACCCGTACGACCGCATGGCCTGGCCGCTGTACGAGGTGATCGCCGAGCACAAGCTGCCCGCCATCTTTCACACCGGCCACAGCGGCATCGGTTCGGGCATGCGCTGCGGCGGCGGGCTGCGGCTGGAGTACAGCAACCCGATGCACCTGGACGACGTCGCCATCGACTTCCCGGACATGCAGATCATCATGGCCCACCCCAGCTTTCCGTGGCAGGACGAGGCGCTGTCGGTGGCCACGCACAAGCCCAACGTCTGGATCGACCTGTCGGGCTGGAGCCCCAAGTACTTCCCGAAGCAGCTGGTGCAGTACGCCAACACGCTGCTGAAGGACCGCATCCTCTTCGGCAGCGACTACCCGCTGATCACGCCGGACCGGTGGATGAAGGATTTCCAGGAGGCGGGCTTCAAGCCCGAGGTGATGCCGGGCATCCTGAAGGACAACGCGGTCCGGCTGCTCGGACTGAAGTGATCGGCTGGCGCGTCATGGCCGGTCGGCGCTGCCGGTCTGCTGCGTCGCGCCTCCTTGCGCCTCGTGCCGCACGCCCCAGGAGTCGCGCGCCCGCCGGCGCTCTTCGCGCTCGCGGGCCATCTGCTCCTCGAACTGCTGGCGGCCTTCCTTGGCCACGGCGATCAGCTTCTTGCGGTCCTTGTAGTGGGGATAGCTGTCTTCCGCGATGCGCAGGTTGCGCTGACGGAAGTGCATCGCCGCCTCGCGCGCTTCGTGCGCCGGCCAGCCCAGCGTCTCCAGGACCGAGCGCGCGCTGCGCAGCGACGACTCGAAGAGCTCGCGCTCGGCCAGCGTGATGCCGCGGTCGCGCAGCTGGTAGTAGTGCCCCAGGTTGCGCGCGCGGGCGATGATCTCCGCTTGTGGAAAGTGCTCCCGCACCAGGTCGACGATGGCCAGGCAGGTGGCCACCTCGTCGACGGCCACCACGATGGCCCGGGCATGACCGGCCCCCGCGATGCGCAGGAGGTCGAGCCGGGTCGCATCGCCGTAGAACACGCGGAAACCGAACTCCCGCAGGCCTTCCACCGTGTCGGGGTCGTGGTCGAGCACCGTCACCGGCATGCCTTGCGACAGGAGCACGCGGCCCACGATCTGGCCGTAGCGGCCGAAGCCGCAGATCAGCACCTGGGCCTCCTGCGGCTCGGAGATTTCTTCCACCTGCGCCCGGATCTGCGGGTCGGGAATGAGGCGGTCGAACAGCACCAGCAGCAGCGGCGACAGCAGCATCGACAGCGCCACCGCGCCGATCAGCAGCGACGACGTCTCGGGCGCCAGTACCTGCGCGCCGACGGCCGCCTGGAAGACGACGAAGGCGAACTCGCCACCCTGCGCCAGCAGCAGCGTGAACACCGGCCGCTCCCGCGCCGGCAGCCCCATGGCCCGCGCCAGCCCCAGGATCACGCCGAACTTGAGCACCATGAAGCCCACCACCAGCGCCGCCATCAGCAGCGGCTGCGCGAGCAGCACGCGGAAGTCGATGCTCATGCCCACCGCGATGAAGAACAGGCCGAGCAGCAGCCCCTTGAAGGGCTCGATGTCGGTTTCCAGCTCGCGGCGGTACTCGCTTTCGGCCAGCAGCACGCCAGCGAGGAAGGCACCCAGCGCCATCGAGAGGCCCACGAACTGCATCAGCGCCGCGATGGCCACCACCAGCAGCAGCGAGGCCGCGGTGAAGATCTCGGGCGTGTTGCTGCGGGCGATCCAGCGCAGGATCGGTCGCAGCGCCAGCCGGCCGCCCAGCACGATGCCGCCGACCACGCCGATGATCTTGGCGGCCTCGAGCGCGCGCGCCATCGCGTCCAGCGGCGCGTCCGCCGGACCGCTGGCCAGCACCGGCAGCAGCGCCAGGATGGGGATGGCCGCGACGTCCTGGAACAGCAGGATCGAGAAGCCCGCCTGGCCGCTCGCCGTCTTGAGCAGCTTGCGCTCGCCGAAGACCTGCAGCGCGATGGCGGTCGACGACAGCGCCAGGCCGAGCGCCGCGACGAGCGAGACACGCCACGGTGCGCCGGCCAGGCAGCCCACGGCGAACAGCACCACGGCGCAGCCCAGCACCTGGGCGCTTCCCCAGCCGAAGATGGGCCGGCGCAGCAGCCAGAGCCGGCGCGGCTCCAGTTCCAGACCGACCAGGAAGAGCATCAGCACCACGCCGAACTCGGCAAAGTGCAGGACCTCCTCGACGCTGGACACCAGTCCGAGGCCGGTGGGGCCGATGGCGATGCCGGCGACCAGGTAGCCGATGATCGAGCCCAGGCCGAGCGCGCGCGAAAGGGGCACCACCAGCACGGCGGCGCCTAGGTAGATGAGGCTGTTGGTCAGCCAGGCGGGTGCGTGTTCCATGGTCAGCGCACCACCTGGCCTTGCGGCCGGTCGCCCACCGGCACGCGACACTCGGGGCAATCGTCCAGTTCGGCCATCTCGGGCCAGTCCGGGTAGCGGACCAGCCGTTCCACGAAGACGTGCTCGTGCGCGGCGAGTTCGGCTTCCGGCACGCGCCGCGCATCGTGCAGCAGCAGCGGCGGCAGGAAGCGCATGCCGCACAAGGCGGCGGTCTGCTCGTAGGGCGGCAGGAATGCGTCGAAGAAATAGCGGTTGTAGCCCGCAGGGTGGTAGCTGTCCTCGGCGCCGCCGGTGCTGGCCACCAGCCAGAGCGACTTGCCGCGCAGCGCCCCGCCGCCCGGTCCGTAGGCCCAGCCATAGCCCAGCACCTCGTCCAGCCAGAGCTTCTGCAGCGGCGGCATGCTGTACCACTGGATCGGGTGCAGCAGGACCACCAGTTCGGCGGCCGCCAGGCGTTGCTGTTCGGCCTCCACGTCGATGGCGTAGTCGGGGTAGCGGGCGTAGAGGTCGTTGACCTGGACGCCTGGAAGACGCGCGGCGGCATCGCGCAGGCGCCGGTTGGCCCGCGATTCCCGCCAGTGCGGATGGGCGGCCAGCACATAGATTGCTGCCGTCCTGGGCTCACCGATGGGGGCGCCGGATGTTGAGGTTGGAATGGTCGGCATGGCGGCGACCATAGCGCAAACTCGTGCTGGTCCGGCGGCGGCGTCGGGCCCTACCATCCAAGATCCGTCCAAGCTCAGGAGCGCTGCATGCCGGTGGTTCTCGTCGCCAATCCCAAGGGGGGATCAGGCAAGTCCACGATCGCCACGCACATCGCGGGCCATTTCGCCAACCAGGGCCATCCGGTGATGCTGGGCGACGTGGACCGTCAGCAATCGTCCCGGTTGTGGCTGTCGCTGCGGCCGCCGCAGGTCGCGCCCATCCGCAGCTGGGAGGCGAAGGGCGAGGGCAGCGTGGTGCGACCACCGCCGGGCACCACGCATGCAGTGCTCGACACGCCTGCTGGCCTGCATGGCTGGCGCTTCAAGGAGGTGCTGGCCCTGGCGGACAAGGTGGTGGTGCCGGTGCAGCCCAGCCTGTTCGATATCTTTGCCACACGCGAATTCCTGGACCGGCTGGCAGAGCGGCTCTCCGGCAAGAAAACGCCGCGCATCGGACTGGTGGGCATGCGCGTCGGATTGCGTACGCTGGCGGCCGAGCGGCTTCGTGAATTCGCGGCCCAGGTGGACATGCCGCTGGTCACGGAACTGCGCGAAACGCAGAACTATGTCCAGGTCGCTGCCCATGGGCTGACCCTGTTCGACCTGTCGCCGTCGCGCTACGAACGCGACCTGGCGCAGTGGCAGCCGCTGATCGAGTGGCTGGAGAACTGAGCAGGGAGCGTTTGGAGACTGAGCGACGGAGTCGTGCCTGGGATGCGGACTTTGGGGAAAGCCCCGAGCCGCCGTGTCCCCGCGCAGACAGCGATGAGCGCCGGCCGGCGGCATCATGCGCCGCATGACCAAGCGCATCTTCCAGACCCTTGCCGACCTCCACGCCTGCGTCGGCCAGGACATCGCCACCAGCGACTGGAGCACCGTGACGCAGGCCCAGGTCAACCAGTTCGCCGAGGCGACGGGCGACCATCAGTGGATTCATGTGGATGTGGAGCGCGCAAAGGCGGGGCCATTCGGCGCGCCCATCGCGCATGGCTTTCTGACACTGTCCCTGCTACCCACCTTCTTCGACACGGCGGTCGAGGTGGTGGAGGCCCGCATGGGGGTCAATTACGGTCTGAACCGGGTGCGCTTCATGTCACCGGTCCCCGTGGGCAGCCGACTGCGCGCCCATATCAAGCTGCTGGCTAGCGAGGCCATCGAGGGTGGCGGCTACCAGATGGTCTGGCAGAGCACCATCGAGCTCGAGGGCGCCGCCAAGCCGGCCTGCGTGGCCGAATCCGTGGTGCGGCGCTACCCCTGAGCCGAGGCAGGGGTGCGTCGCATCGGCTTACATCGTGCCGACTTCGGCGCAGTTGGCGCAGCCGTTGCGCGCCGTGGCCCGCGCGCCGGACTGGACCACCGCCCGGTCGGCGGTGCCGCGTACCTGCAGCACGCCGGTGCCGCCGTTGCTGGGCGTCGGCGCATTGCGCGCCTCGGCCTGCACCTGTGTGCGAGACAGCGTCGACTTGAAGGGAGCGGCCGGATTGGGTGACATCTCGCCGTCCACGGCATGGGCGGCGCCCGCAGTGAACACGGTGGCGAGGGCAATGGCGGTGAGCTTGCGGATCATGGAAGGCTCCTTGAAGAAAGGGTGGGCGACGGGTGTCTGCCCACCACGCGGCCGAGCAGGCACCTGATCCACATACGTCGCCGACGTGCGCCTGGATTCACGCGCAGCCCTTCGAGGCGCGTTCAGATGCGCCTGTTCCCCTCAGGTTTCGGTGCCGAAGCCGTTTTGTCGCCACGCCTCGAACACCGTCACGGCCACTGCATTCGACAGGTTGAGGCTGCGCTGGCCGGGGCGCATCGGGAGCTTCAGTTGCTGCGCCGGTGCGAAATGCGCTCGCAGTTCGGGCGAAAGGCCCCTTGTTTCCGAGCCGAAGACCAGCCAGTCGCCGGGCTGGAACGACACGTCGTGCACCACACGGGTGCCGCGCGTCGTGAGAGCAAAAGTGCGCTCCGGCGCTGGCGCATGCTGGTCGACCAAGGCCTGCCAGCTGCCATGGCGGACCACGCGGGCGAACTCGTGGTAGTCGAGACCCGCGCGCCGCAGCAGGCGATCCTCCATCGAGAAGCCGAGCGGCTCCACCAGATGGAGTTCACAGCCGGTGTTGGCCGCCAGACGGATCACATTGCCTGTGTTGGGCGGGATCTCGGGCTCGACGAGGACGATGCGGAACATGGATGCGCTGGACCGGAGAAGGGGCGGCGAGCTTAACCGCGCGGCGCGTCGTGGGGGCGCCTGGACCCGGATCGCCTCAGGCGTTCCCTGGCGCCGGCGTGCGTGCGAGCACGAGGGCGTTCACCCGGGCCGCGCCCACCTGCCGCAGCACCTGCGCGGCAGCGGCGAGCGATGCACCGGTCGTCATCACATCATCGACCAGCAACACGGTGCGGCCGCGCACGGCGCTGGCGCTCGAGGACCCGACCGCGAAGACGCCCCGCAGGTTGCGCAACCGATCGTGACGGCTGAGCCCCGCCTGCGGCGATGTGTGGACGGGCCGCAGCAGCAGATGCGCGTCGCATCGTCCCGGCGCCAGCCGCCGGGCCAGTTCGAGCGACTGATTGAAGCCGCGCTCGCGCAGTCGCTCCGCTGACAGCGGCATGGGCAGCACGAGGTCGGCGGTGTCGAGCAGATGGGGTGTGCGCGGATGGCGCGCCAGCACCGCGGCCAGCGGCGCGGCCCAGCCCGCCTCGCCAGCGAACTTGAAGCGCGCGATGCAGGCGCTCCACGGCCAGTCGTAGTCGCAGGCGGCGACGCATTCGTCCAGGAAGGGCGGATCGCGCAGGCAGGCGCCGCAGGTGGGCTGGCCCGGCGGGACGGCAATCGCGCAGCGCACGCAGCGCGGCACGGGCACCGCGAACTGGTCCAGGCAGGTGCCGCAGAGCACCTCGCCCGGCCACGCGCGACAGAGGGCACATTGGCTGGGGAGCAGGCCGAGCAGGGCGCTGAACAGACGGACAACCGGGGAATGAAGCCGGGTCGGCGCAGAGGTCGGCATCGGCTCAATATACTGGCGCGCCCCTCGCCGACCCGCTCGCGGCCGTGACGATTCGCACACTGCGCGCCTTCTGATCGCCATGCCTTCTTCCCCCGCATCCCGGCCCCCGACCATCGACCCGGTGGCCGCCCGCCGCTGGGCACGACAGGCGCCCGGCGATACGGCGCCCTGGCTCCACGAGGAAGTGGGCAAGCGGATGGAGGAGCGGTTGCAGTGGATCAAGGCCACGCCCCGACACTGGGCGGACTGGTCGCCGCTGCGTGGTGGCCTGGAGGTGCACGCGCAGGTGGCCCAGCGCTATCCGCAGGCGGCCGTCCATGTGCAGGAGCCCGAACCCGCCCTGCATGCGCTCACGTCTGCCGCGTTTGCGGCCCCTTGGTGGAGCGCCAAGCGCTGGCGCAGCGGCCGGCCGCAACTCTTCGGCGCCCTGCCGGAAGGCGGCGTCGACTTGCTGTGGGCCAACATGGGCCTCCACATGACCGCCGATCCTGAATCGTTGATCGCACAGTGGCATCGGCAGGTGGCGACCAATGGATTCCTGATGTTCTCGGGCTTCGGCCCCGATACGCTGGTGGAACTGCGCGCGGCCTACCTGGCGCGGGGCTGGCCCGAGCCGGCCCACGCCTTCACCGACATGCACGACTGGGGCGACATGCTGGTGCATGCGGGGTTCGCCGAGCCGGTGATGGACATGGAGCGCATCGTGCTCACCTGGGGCTCGCCGGAGGCGGCGCTGGCGGAGCTGCGGACGCTCGGGCGCAATCTCCATCGGGAGCGCTTTGCCGGCCTGCGCGGGCGGCGCTGGCGCGCGCAGCTGCTGGACCTGCTGGCCGGGCTGGCTTCGGCCGAGCACGGCGGACGCATCGCGTTGACCTTCGAGATCATCTACGGTCATGCCTTCAAGCCCGTTTCCCGGGTCGCCGTCGCCCCGGAAAGCGCCATCGGTCTGAATGACATGCGTCAAATGTTGCGGCGGGGCCGCGAAGACGCCTAGCCTCTGCGAAGAGCTGCCGGGGCAGGGCTTGCCCCGACTGTCGAAACAGGGTGCCACGCTACAATTCTTGAGTGCCTGCGTCCCTGGGACTGGCCCTTGGCGGCAGTGACACACCCTCGAAAGAGCCCCACCCGCCCGTGCCGAATCCCGTGTTTCGCTTCGCCACTGTTTCGGGCCAGAGCATTCACTGGTTCCTGCGGCGCAATTGCTCGATCACGCCCAGCCAGCTCGGATGGGCCTATGCGTCACTGTGCGTGGTATCGCTGGGGATCGCCGGTGTCTTCTGGCTGCAGGGTGCCAAGCTCGTGCTGCCATTTGCCTGGCTGGAGCTTGCGGCGGTGGGCCTGGCTTTCATGTTCTATGCCCGGCATGCGACGGATGGCGAGCGCATCGCGCTGCAGGACGGTCGGCTCGTCATCGAGCACGAGCATGGCGGCAGTGTCGAGCGGGCCGAATTCCTTCGGCACCAGGTACGGGTGGAGCCTCAGGTGAGCGACCGCTCGCTGATCGAGGTGTCCGCGCAGGGGCGTTCGGTCTGCGTGGGGCGCTACGTGCGCCCCGAGCTTCGGGCCGCACTGGCACGGGAGATCCGCAGCGCGTTGCGCGAGACCTAGGTTCGCGCGGGCTGGCGGATGGTGGAGACGGTGGATTGTTTGAAGGTCTGAAAAGAGTGAACACGATGAAGAGCATTTGGACCGTGCCGGCAAGATGGATGCTGGCGGCTGGCGTGGCGTTCAGTGGCGCTGCGCATGCAGTCGAAGATCTGCCGGGCGGCCCGATGGTGCGCCAGCTCAACCTGCCGGTGGGCGCGACACGCATTTCGGAGGAGCAGCACTTCCTGCACAACGTGCTGCTCCTGTTGTGCCTGGTGATCTTCGTCGGTGTCTTCTCGGTGATGTTCTATTCCATCTGGAAGCACCGGAAGTCCGTGGGCCACAAGGCCGCCAATTTCCATGAATCCGTGGTGGTGGAGGTGGTCTGGACCATCGTCCCCTTCATCATCGTGATCCTGATGGCCCTGCCTGCCACCAAGATCCTGGTCGCCCAGAAGGACACGACCAACGCCGACCTCACGATCAAGGTCACCGGCTATCAGTGGAAGTGGGGATACGACTACATCAAGGGTGAAGGCGAGGGGCTGTCCTTCATTTCCACGCTCGACAGCTCGCACCGCGCCCTGTCCGATGCCGGTGCCAAGGGCAATGTGCCCAATGACTATCTGCTCAAGGTCGACAACCCGCTCGTGGTGCCCGAGAAGCAGAAGATCCGCATCATCACCACGGCCAACGACGTGATCCACGCCTTCGCCGTGCCGCAGTTCGGCATCAAGCAGGACGCGATTCCCGGCTTCGTGCGCGACACCTGGTTCCGCGCCGAGCGAACTGGCGATTTCTATGGTCAATGCCAGGAATTGTGTGGAAAGGAGCATGCGTACATGCCGATCCACGTCAAGGTTCTGTCTGCCGCCGACTACACCGCGTGGGTCGACACCAAGAAGAAGGAAGCCGCTGCCAAGCAGGACGACCCTAACAAGGTCTGGACGCTTCCCGACATCCTGGCCCGTGGCGAGCGCGTGTACGCTGCCAACTGCGCGGCCTGCCACCAGGCCAACGGCAAGGGTGCCGGCCCGATCAAGCCGCTCGACGGGTCCGCCGTGGTGCTCGACGCCGACCACACGAAGCAGATCCATGTGCTGCTCAACGGCCAGAACAACGGCGCCATGCCGTCGTGGAAACAGCTGTCCGACACCGACATTGCGGCAGTCATCTCCTATACCAAGAACAGCTGGTCCAACAAGACAGGCCAGCTCGTGCAGCCGGCCGAGGTGCTGGCACAGCGCGGCAAGTGATGCCGGCGCCATTGCAGTCCCTCCGAGAGTCAGCCAAGGAATAACGACATGAGCGCAGTCCTCGACCCGCACGGCCACGCCGCCCACGGTGGCGATGTGCATGACGAACACCACGACCATCCGCACGGCTGGCGCCGCTGGATGTTCGCCACCAACCACAAGGACATCGGCACGCTGTACCTGCTGTTCTCCTTCACGATGCTGATGATCGGCGGCATTCTGGCGCTGCTGATCCGCGCCGAGCTGTTCCAGCCCGGCCTTCAGTTGGTGAACCCCGAGCTGTTCAATCAGTTCACCACCATGCACGGCATCATCATGGTGTTCGGCGCGATCATGCCGGCCTTCGTGGGCTTTGCGAACTGGATGATCCCGCTGCAAATCGGTGCGAGCGACATGGCCTTCGCGCGGATGAACAACTTCAGCTTCTGGCTGATGATTCCCGCCGCCCTCATGCTCGTGGGCTCCTTCTTCCTGCCGGGCGGTGCGCCCGCCGCGGGCTGGACGCTCTACGCGCCGCTCACCCTGCAGATGGGCCCCTCCATGGACGCCGGCATCTTCGCGATGCACATCCTGGGCGCCTCGTCGATCATGGGCTCGATCAACATCATCGTGACCATCCTCAACATGCGCGCTCCGGGCATGACGCTGATGAAGATGCCGATGTTCTGCTGGACCTGGCTGATCACCGCCTACCTGCTGATCGCCGTGATGCCCGTGCTGGCCGGCGCCATCACCATGACGCTGACCGACCGGCACTTCGGCACGCACTTCTTCAATCCGGCCGGCGGCGGCGATCCGGTGATGTACCAGCACATCTTCTGGTTCTTCGGTCATCCCGAGGTCTACATCATGATCCTGCCGGCCTTCGGCATCATCAGCCAGATCGTGCCGGCCTTCGCGCGCAAGAAGCTCTTCGGCTATGCCTCCATGGTGTACGCCACCAGCTCCATCGCCATCCTGAGCTTCATCGTGTGGGCGCACCACATGTTCACCACCGGCATGCCGGTGACGGGCCAGCTCTTCTTCATGTACGCGACCATGCTGATCGCGGTGCCGACGGCGGTGAAGATCTTCAACTGGATCGCGACCATGTGGCAGGGCTCGATGACCTTCGAGACGCCGATGCTATTCGCCGTCGGCTTCATCTTCGTGTTCACGATGGGTGGCTTCACCGGCCTGATCCTGGCCGTGGCGCCCATCGACATCCAGCTGCAGGACACCTACTACGTGGTGGCCCACTTCCACTACGTGCTGGTGGCCGGCTCACTCTACGCCATGTTCGCTGGCGTGTACTACTGGCTGCCCAAGTGGACGGGTGTGATGTACGACGAGGCGCGGGGCAAGCTGCACTTCTGGTGGTCCCTGATCTCGTTCAACGTCACCTTCTTCCCGATGCACTTCCTTGGTCTGGCAGGCATGCCGCGTCGTTACGCCGACTATCCGATGCAGTTCGCGGACTTCAATGCCATCGCCTCCGTCGGTGCCTTCGCCTTCGGACTCGCCCAGGTGTACTTCTTCCTTTTCGTCGTGCTGCCGGCCATGCGCGGCAAGGGTGAGCCCGCGCCCCAGAAGCCCTGGGAAGGTGCAGAGGGCCTGGAGTGGGAAGTGCCGTCGCCTGCTCCATTCCACACCTTCGAGAACCCGCCCCGCCTGGACGCCACCGCGACCAAGGTGATCGGCTGAGGCTGAGCACGTGCCCGCATCTGCCATGACGCCCGACCAGAAGAAGAACAACCGCCGCATGGGCCTGACGCTGGCCTCCATTGCTGTGTTGTTCTTCATCGGCTTCATCATCCGGATGGTCTGGCTCGGCCACTGAGGATCCGCCCATGGCTCTGCAATTCGCCCGGCGCCTGCGGCGCGAGAACCTCCAGATGGTGGGCAAGCTCGCGATCGTGGTGGCGGGCATGTTCGCCTTCGGCTATGCGCTGGTGCCGTTGTACCGTGCCATCTGTGAGGTCACGGGCATCAATGTGCTGGCCCGCTCCGAGCTCGACGTGCCCGGTGGCGCCAAGGGCGGCTCGGCGGTGAAGGTGCCGGCCAACACGCAGGTGGACCGGTCGCGGACCATCACGGTGGAGTTCGATGCCAACGCGCACGGGCTGTGGGACTTCGCACCCGCCCAGCGTTCGATGCAGGTCCATCCCGGCGAATTGCACACGGTGATGTACGAGTTCCAGAACGTGCAGAACCGGCGCATGGCCGCCCAGGCCGTACCAAGCTATGCGCCGCAGCAGGCCGCGCCGTACTTCAACAAGCTGGAGTGCTTCTGCTTCAATCAGTACACCCTGGACGCCGGTGAGAAGAAGCAGTGGCCCGTGGCCTTCGTGATCGATCCGCGCATCTCCAAGGATGTGAAGACGATCACCCTGTCGTACACCTTCTTCGAGGTTGGCGGCCGTACGCCGCCTGCGCCCACGGCGGCGGCCGGCAACGGGGAGCCGCGCTCGTGACCGCGCCGAATGATGGCCGCGGTCCGGTGGCTGTGCCCAGGCCGTCCCTGTGGCGCACCATCAAGGCGGTGGCCTGGGGCTTCTTCGGCGTGCGCAAGCACAGCGAGTACCAGGAAGACATATCGCGCCTGTCACCGCTGCACATCGTGGCCGTGGGCTTCGTCGCGGTGCTGGTGCTCATCGCCGTGCTGCTTGCGCTGGTGAAGTTCGCCGTTTCGACCTGAGCCGACACCCGTTCCCCTGCCACCCACAAGACAAAGATCAAGCCTGAGGAGCAACATGAGTTCGACCACCCACGGCACCGCGCCTTACTACTTCGTGCCGGGCCCATCGCGTCATCCGCTGATGGCCGCCATCGGCCTGTTCTTCGTCATCCTCGGGGCCGGGCAATGGATCAACGACCATGCCTGGGGTGCCTATTCGCTGGCCTTCGGTCTGATCTGGTGGTGGGTGGTGCTGTTCCAGTGGTTCCGCGAGGCCGTGGGCGAGAGCGAAGCGGGCAAGTACAGCGCCAAGATCGACCTTTCGTACCGCTGGAGCATGAGCTGGTTCATCTTCTCGGAGGTGATGTTCTTCGGCGCCTTCTTCACCGCCCTGTGGTGGACGCGCACCCACTCGCTGCCGGCGCTCGGCAGCCTGGACAACGCGCTGCTCTGGCCGGACTTCCGGGCCGTGTGGCCCAGCGTGCAGGCCGGTGCCACCGGTTCGCCCGCCGGCATCGTCGAGCCTTTCCAGACTGTCGGTCCGTTCTGGCTGCCCACCATCAACACCGCGCTGCTGCTGTCGTCGGGCGTGACCCTGACCATCGCCCACCATGCGCTGCGTGCCGGCCATCGCGCCCAGACCATCCGCTTCATGTGGATCACGGTGCTGCTGGGCGTGATCTTCCTGGGCGTGCAGGGCTACGAGTACTACCACCTCTACACCGAACTCAATCTCAAGCTGAGTTCTGGTGCCTACGGCTCCACCTTCTTCATGCTCACCGGCTTCCACGGCCTGCATGTGTTCGTCGGCATGCTGATGCTGCTGTTCATCACGCTGCGCCTGATGAAGGGCCACTTCACGCCGGATCGTCACTTTGGCTTCGAAGGCGCGGCGTGGTACTGGCACTTCGTGGACGTGGTCTGGCTTGGCCTGTACGTGCTGGTCTATTGGCTTTGACCGACAAGGCTGCCGAAGGGGCCTCGCTATGATCGAGGTCCAGAAAGCAAAAAAGCGCCGCAAGGCGCTTTTTTGTTGTCGTCCGCTGAGGGCTCAGCGTCCGGCCGGCAAGCCCGTCGGCTGGATGTAGCCGAGCTTCCAGGCGAGCAGCAGGCACAGGAACAAAACCACCGACAACCCGATCCGAACGGTCAGCGCGCGCGCCATGCCGCCAGGCTTGGACTTGCCGTCGCGTCCGCCAGTGAGCATGTGGAACAGCGCCCATGCCAGGCTGCCCAGGATGCCCACGAAGCCCAGGGCCACGAGATATTTCATGAGTTCGATTATGTGCGGCCTCTGCCGCGTTCAACGCCATGCGTGACCGGATGCGGGTTTCCTCTTCTTCGTCGCGCGCGCACCCTGCCGTGCGTTTCTGGATCATCACCCTGGCGGCCCTTGCGGTCGCGGCCACGGCAGTGGCCCTTGGCCGATGGCAGCTCTCCCGTGCCGCGCAGAAAGAGTCACTGCAGGCCAGCATCGAGACGCAGCAGGCCTACCCGGCGCTGCAGATGGAGGACTTCCTTGCGGTGGAGCAGCCCACCACCGAGTTGCATCGCAAGGTGCGGTTGCGCGGGCTCTGGCTCCCCACGCAGACGATCTTCCTCGACAACCGGCAGATGCACGGGCAGCCCGGCTTCTATGTGCTCACGCCTTTTGCGCTGGAGGGCACCACCCAGACGCTGATGGTCCAACGGGGTTGGGTACCGCGCAACTTCGCGGACCGTACGCAACTGCCGCCTGTCGAGACGCCGGCCGGTCTGGTGGATCTGGAGGCGCGCATCGAGCCGCCTCCGTCCAAGTTGCTGCAACTGGGCGCCGATCCGCCGGCCCAGGCTGCCTCGGCCGCGCAGCCCGGCATTGAAAAGCCCGCCGACCTGGCCCATGCCCGCATCCGGCAGAATCTGGACCTGGAGACTTTCCGCAACGAGACCGGGCTGCCGCTGCGCACCGACTTTTCGCTGCAGCAGGTCGGCCCCGACTCCGAAGGCCTGCTGCGTGAGTGGCCGGTGCCGGCGCTGGGCATCGAAAAGCACTACGGCTACGCCTTCCAGTGGTTCGGGCTTGCCGCCCTGGTGGTCATCCTCTATGTCTGGTTCCAACTCATCGCGCCCCGCCGTCGCCGCCCTCGCTGACGAGCCTCTGGGCCTGACCGTCCATTCCATGCCCTCGCCGGGCGAGGCGTTGGGCATGGGCGCCGACGCCGGCCGGCAGCGCAAGCGGGGCCGCTGGCAGATGACGCTGGTGCTGCTGTGCTGCGCGGCACCGGTGATCGCCTCCTACTTCACCTATTACGTGATCCGGCCGCAGAGCCGCAGCGTTTTCGGCGAGCTGATCGATCCGCAGCGGCCCCTGCCGGCGGTCGCCGTCCGCACGGCCGAGGGCACGGCGCAGCCGCTCGCCCAGCTCAAGGGCCAGTGGCTGCTGGTGGCGGTAGCCGGCGGTGCGTGCAACGAGCTGTGCGAGCAGCAGCTGTACCTGCAGCGGCAACTGCGCGAGACGCTCGGCCGCGAGAAGGACCGCGTGGATCGGGTCTGGCTGGTGTCGGACGATGCGCCCATTCCCCAGCGGCTGAAGGCGGCGCTCGACGGTGCGACGGTGCTGCGCGTGCCCGCGGATACGCTGGCGGGGTGGCTGGCACCTGCCCCCGGTGCATCGATGGGGGAGCACCTGTACGTGGTGGATCCGATGGGCAACTGGATGATGCGCTTTCCCGCGCGCATGGACCTCAAGGGCGCGGCCAAGGCCAAGCGCGATCTCGACCGCCTGCTACGTGCGTCGAGTTCGTGGGACCAGCCGGGACGATGACCGACGTGCAGACGCAGGCCCTCTACGATTTCGAGCCCGTGGCGCTGCTGTTGCTGGGCGGCGCGCTGCTGGCGCTCGGCCCGGTACTGTGGGTGTGGCGGCGCAATGCCGGTGCGGGTGCCGCGCGCCGCCTGCATGCGCTCACGGTGCTGACGCTTTTCCTCACTTTCGACCTCACGCTGTTCGGTGCTTTTACGCGATTGACCGACTCCGGCCTGGGCTGCCCCGACTGGCCGGGCTGCTACGGCAATGCCAGCCCTCTGGGAGCGCGCCACGAGATCGCCATGGCGCAGTCGGCCCTGCCGACCGGCCCCGTCACGCATGCCAAGGCCTGGATCGAGATGGTCCACCGCTACCTGGCCACGGGCGTGGGCGCGCTGATCGTCACGCTGGCCCTGGCGACCTGGTGGGCTCGGCGAAAGCAACGGCTTCGGCCGGGCGGTGAGCCGCAGGTCCTCAATCCGCTGTGGCCGGCGGCCACGCTGGTGTGGGTGTGTCTGCAGGGCGCGTTCGGCGCCTTCACCGTGACATGGAAGCTGTTCCCGGCCATTGTCACGCTGCACCTGATGGGCGCCATCGTGCTGTTGATGTTGCTGTGCATCCAGGCTGTCCGCTACCAGCAGGCGGCCACTGGCCGCCGGCCGGCGGCCATGCCGCCTTCGATGCGCGGATGGTTGTGGCTGGGCATGGGCCTGCTGATCATGCAGATCGCGCTCGGCGGTTGGGTCAGCACCAACTATGCGGTGCTCGCCTGCACCGAGTTCCCGAAGTGCCAGGGCAGCTGGTGGCCCGCCATGAATTTCGCTCAGGGCTTCCAGCCATGGCGCCATCTCGGCGTGGATGCCGCCGGGGTGCCCATCGAATTCGCCTCGCTCACGGCCATCCACTACACACACCGACTGATGGCCTACGCGGTCTTTGCCGTTCTCATCGTGCTGTTCTTCAAGCTTCGTCATGTTCCCGCCCTGCGCAACCAGGCCCGCTGGCTCGGGGGGCTCGCTCTGCTGCAGTTGGCCACCGGTCTTGGCAACGTGCTGCTCGGCTGGCCGCTCGCTGCGGCCGTGCTCCACACCGGCGGCGCCGCAGCGCTCGCCACGGTGATGACCTGGACGCTGTGCGAATGCCGCGTGCTGCGGGGTGGGCTGCCGCAGGCACCGACGCGGCGCCCGGCCTTCGGCCCGCAGGAGGCCCGATCATGAGCGCACCGGCGCATCCTGCCCAGATGCCGGCCACCAGCGTGTGGCGGCAGTTTTACGCGCTCACCAAGCCGCGCGTAGTGCAACTGATCGTCTTCTGCGCCTTGATCGGCATGGTGCTGGCCGTGCCTGAGGTGCCGACGCTGGCCGAGTTGCTGCGCATGGCCGAGGCCTGCATCGGCATCTGGCTGGTCGCCGGCGCGGCCGCGGCCTTCAACTGCCTGGTCGAGAAAGGCATCGACGCGCGCATGAAGCGCACGGCGTGGCGGCCGACGGCGCGGGGCGAGCTTTCCGACCGGCAGACGCTGCTGTTCTCGGCGGGGCTCTGTGCGTTGGGCTCTGCGGTCCTGTGGTTCGCGGTCAACCCGCTCACCATGTGGCTCACCTTCGCTACCTTCGTCGGCTATGCCGTGATCTATACGGTGGTGCTCAAGCCGCTCACGCCGCAGAACATCGTGATCGGCGGCGCTTCGGGCGCTATGCCGCCGGTGCTCGGCTGGGCCGCCATGACGGGCAACGTGGACCCGGAGGCGCTGATCCTGTTCCTCATCATCTTCCTGTGGACACCGCCACACTTCTGGGCGCTTGCGCTCTACCGGGTGGAAGACTATCGCCGCGCCGGCCTGCCGATGCTGCCGGTGACGCATGGCAACGAGTACACCCGGCTGCAGATCCTGCTCTACACGTTGATCCTCTTCGCTGCTTGCCTGATGCCCTTCATCTACCGGATGAGCGGCTGGCTCTACCTGCTGGCCGCCATCGCTGTGAGCGTGGGTTTCTGCGGCTATGCCTATGCGCTGTGGCGCAGCTATTCCGACCAGCTGGCGCGCAAGACCTTCCGTTTCTCGCTCATCCATCTGAGCGTGCTGTTCGCGGCACTGCTGGTGGATCACTACGTCCTATGACCGATCGACTGTCTTCGCCCTCCTCGATGTCCGCGCGCACGCTGCGAGGACGGCGCCGCGCGCTGCAACTGCTGGGCGCCGGTTGCGCGGCCGTCGCCTTGGGTGCCTGCACCGACCCCAAGCCCAGTTTCCAGGCCGTGGACATCACCGGCGCCGACTACGCCAAGGATTTCCGGCTGACCGACATGAACGGCCGCGAGCGCACGATGGCGGATTTCAAGGGCAAGGCGGTGGTGCTCTTCTTCGGCTATGCGCAGTGTCCCGATGTATGCCCCACCACCATGAGCGAGATGCTCCAGGTACGCGAGAAGCTGGGCGCCGACGGCCAGCGCGTGCAGGTGCTGTTCGTCACCGTCGATCCGGAGCGCGACACCGCCGAGGTGATGAAGGCCTACATGACGGC
The DNA here is from genome assembly GCF_913773995.1 of uncultured Pseudacidovorax sp. Lineage (GTDB taxonomy): Bacteria > Pseudomonadota > Gammaproteobacteria > Burkholderiales > Burkholderiaceae_C > Xenophilus. The sequence continues at coordinate 2,711 of NZ_CAJYES010000260.1, read as the reverse complement.
CTTCGATCCCAGCTTCCTGGCGCTGATTCCCAAGACGGAGCAACTGCCCGCGCTCGCCAAGGACTTCAAGGTCTACTACAAGAAGGTGGAGGGCAAGACGCCCACCAGCTATTCGATGGACCATTCGGCCGCGAGCTTCGTCTATGACCCGCAGGGCCGGTTGCGCCTGTACGCGCGCTATGGCCTGGGCACCGACGCGATGGCCTCCGACCTCAAGACGCTGCTGGCAGCGAGCTGAGCGGATGCATCTTCCTTCTGGCGGTTGGCCAGAGGGTCGAGGTGAGCGCCCACAAAAAACCCGGCCGAGGCCGGGTTTAAGGAGTGGCGAGAGACGCGAGGCTCAGGCGTATTCGGCCAGCGCCTTCTTCATCTTCTTCATCGCCGCCGACTCGATCTGACGGATGCGCTCTGCCGACACGCCGTAATCGGCGGCCAGTTCGTGCAGCGTCATGCCGCCGGAGCCGTCGTCATTCACCTTCAGCCAGCGCTCTTCCACGATACGGCGGCTGCGCGGGTCCAGTATCTCCAGCGCGGTCGCGATGCCATCGGTGGACATGCGGTCGCGTTGGCGGGACTCGAGCTGTGCCGTGGGCTCCTGGGTCGCATCGGCCAGATAGGCAATGGGGCCGAAGGCCTCGTCATCCCCGTCGGAGGGCGTCGGGTCGAGCATCACGTCACCGCCGGACAGGCGCGTTTCCATCTCCACGACTTCCTCGCGCTTGACGTTCAGGTGCTCGGCGACAAGGCCGATCTCCTCGCTGTTCAGGGTTTCGCGGTGCGTGTCGGCATCTACGGCTCCGGCCTTGAAACCCTGCTTGAGCGAACGCAGATTGAAGAACAGCTTGCGCTGGGCCTTGGTGGTCGCCACCTTGACCATGCGCCAGTTCTTGAGGATGTACTCGTGGATTTCAGCCTTGATCCAGTGGATGGCGTAGCTCACCAACCGAACGCCCTGGTCAGGGTCGAAGCGACGCACGGCCTTCATCAGGCCGATGTTGCCCTCCTGGATCAGGTCGCCGTGCGGTAGGCCATAGCCCAGATACTGGCGGGAAATGGAAATGACGAGCCGGAGGTGCGACAGGATCAGCGCACCAGCGGCTTGCAAATCGCCCTCGTCGCGCAGGCGGCGGGCATAGTTGCGCTCTTCTTCCTGGGAGAGCAGGGGCAGGCGATTGGCCGCCGAGATGTAGGCGTCCAGGTTGCCCAGCGGGGGCACCATCGCCCACGGGTTGGCAACGGCCAGCGACTGCGAAGACACAGTAGACAGGTTGGACATCAGGGTTACTCCTTGCTTGAGGATATTAGCACTCGCGGGTTTGGAGTGCTAATGGCCGGGTGAGTTCCCATCATTCCCGCATAGTCGATAGTTTTTATTGGTAGGACGCAGGCGACGCCGGGGCGTCGGCGCGTCCTGCGCATGGGTCCATTCGCCTTGGCGGGCCAAGTGAAATGGCGGCTGTTCCACGGATGGCCCCTCGCCCGAAAAGCCGGCGTTGGAGCGAAATGGCTGGCGCTGCGTTCCTGCCGGCGGGCGGGCCGCAGCGCCATTTCACGTCAGCCCAGCAGGTTGTTGAGCAGGCCCGACACCGCGCTGACGGGGCTGTTCACCGCACCCGTGCTCGTGCCGCTGGAGACCGGCTCGGTGATGCCCGAGACGCTGCCGACCAGGCTGTTCAGCAATCCGCCGACCGCGCCCTCGCTGGAAAGCAGGCCGCCTGCAGAGCCGGCGAGTCCGCCATCCGGCAGTCCGCCGCCTCCGGAGACGGTATCGAGGACCCCAGCGAGCGCGCCGTTGTCGCCCAGCACGCTGTCCAGCAGGTCGTTGCCGCCGGTGGCGCCGCTCAGCGCGCTGCCGACCAGGCCACTGTCACCCAGGACGCTGTCCAGCAAATCCCCGCCCGTCACGTTGCCCAGAATGCCGTCCGTACCTACGACGGTATCGAGCAGACCCGCGACGATGCCGTCGTCGCCGAGCAGGCCGCCGACGGCGTCACCGCCCGTCAGATTGCCGCCAGCGATCCCTTCCAGCAGGCGGCCATCGTCGATGAGGTTGCCCAGCAGGTCAGCCCCCAGAAGCTCGCCGCCCGTGACACTGCCCAGCAGGCCATCGTCGCCGGCAATGGTGTCGAGAAGGCCGCCGACGATGCCGGTGTCGCCAACGACGCCACCCAGCAGATCGCCGCCCAACAGGTCACCGTCGGTCAGGTCGCTCAGTAGGCCGTCTTCACCGAGCACGCCGCCGAGCAGGTCGCCGCCGAGGACATCACCGCCGTTCAGGCCACCCAGCACGCCGTCTTCGCCGAGCACGCTGCCGAGCAGATCGCCACCCAGCAAGTCACCGCCGGTCAAGCCGCCCAGCAGCCCGTCATCGCCAAGGACACCGCCGAGCAGGTCACCCCCGGTGAGGCCACCGAGCAGTCCGTCGTCACCCAGCACGCCGCCCAGCAGATCGCTACCCAGCGCCCCGTCGGTGAGATTCGCCACGCCATCGGTCACGTAGTCGACCTGTTGCGTCACGCCGCCGAGCACGTCGTGCACGACGTTCGAGCCCAGCAGCCCGTCGGTCAGCGGCGAGACCAGGCCGTCCACCGCGCCCGTGGCGGTGCCCACCACGTCGTCCACCGGGTCCAGCATGTTGGGGTTGTTGGCGTTGAAGCTGTCGCCCAGCAGCGGCGACAGCGCGTCGCTGACGGTGCTGGTCGTGCTGTCCA
>NZ_CAJYES010000259.1 GCF_913773995.1 uncultured Pseudacidovorax sp. | reverse complement strand
CATATTTACAGCCCTATCGCTTCATGATCCTCGTCACTGACGGCGCTGGTTTCAACGGCGCAAGCGACGTGGCCGAATACTGGGCCGACTCCACCCTCGCACGACAATTGCTGGGCTGGCAAACGCGACGCGACATCGATGCCATATGCGCGGACGTGTGGCGCTGGCAGAGCGGACGCACCGCGGCCGACTGACGCATCCAACAACAAGACCTCTTCCTATTTGCTTTGAATACCATGATCCCAGTCATCCTTTCCGGCGGCTCCGGCACGCGTCTCTGGCCTCTGTCGCGCGCGGGCTACCCCAAGCAGTTCCTTGGCCTCACCGAAGAGCAGACGCTGTTCCAACTCACCGTGGCGCGGCTGGCCGGCCTGAACGGCAGCCAGCCGATCCGGCCACTGGTGGTGTGCAACGACGGCCACCGCTTCATCGTGGCCGAGCAACTGCGCGAGAAGGGTCTGACCGCCCAGGCCATCGTGCTGGAGCCGGTGGCGCGCAACACCGCGCCTGCCATCGCCGCGGCCGCGGTGACGGCCATGGCCGATGGTCAGGATCCGGTGCTGCTGGTGCTGGCCGCCGACCATGCCATCCCCGACACCGCCGCCTTCCATGAGACCGTGCGCGCCGGCCTGGCCGCGGCCGAGGGCGGCAAGCTCGTCACCTTCGGCATCGTGCCGACGGCGCCCGAGACGGGTTACGGCTACATCAGCGTGGCGAACCGCATCGATGCGACCGCCCCCTTGGCGCCCATGGCCGTGCAGGCCTTCGTAGAGAAGCCCGACCTGCAGACCGCCCAGGGCTACCTGGAAGGCGGCCGGCATCTGTGGAACAGCGGCATGTTCCTGTTCAAGGCCTCGGCCTTTCTGCAGGAACTGGAGCGCTTTGCGCCCGCCATCGCCAAGGCGGCGCGCGAGGCCGTGGCCAAGGGCAAGAAGGACCTGGACTTCGTGCGGCTGGACACCGAGGCCTTCTCGGCATCGCCCGAGGATTCCATCGACTACGCCGTGATGGAAAAGACCGACAAGGCCGTGGTCGTGCCGCTGCGCGCCGGCTGGAGCGACGTCGGTGCCTGGAACGCCGTGTGGGAAGTCAGTGCCAAGGACGCCCAGGGCAATGCCTTCCGCGGCGACGTGGTGGCCCACGAGGTGCGCAACAGCCATGTGCATGCCGAGCACCGTCTGGTGTCGGTGCTGGGCATTCAGGACGTGGTGGTCGTGGAGACGGCCGACGCGGTGCTGGTGGCCGGCAAGTCCAAGGTGCAGGACGTCAAGAAGATCGTCGAGAAGCTCAAGGCCGACGGCCGCTCCGAGGCCTCGGCCCACCGCAAGGTGTACCGGCCCTGGGGTGCGTACGACTCCATCGACCATGGCGACCGCTACCAGGTCAAGTGCATCACGGTGAATCCGGGCGAGAAGCTGTCGGTGCAGATGCATCACCACCGCGCCGAGCACTGGATCGTGGTGTCGGGCACGGCCAAGGTGCAGATCGGCGACAAGGAGATCCTGCTCTCCGAAAACCAGTCCACCTACATCCCGCTGGGGGTGGTCCATGCGCTGGAGAACCCCGGCAAGATCCCGCTGGAGCTGATCGAGGTGCAATCGGGCGCCTACCTGGGCGAGGACGACATCGTCCGCTTCTCGGACCGTTACGGGCGCGTCGGCTGAGTCAGCGCGCGGCTGCAGGGCGTCCCGTGGAGATGTGCGTCGCAGCTGCGCCTGATCCTCACGCGATCCGGGCGAGCGCCCCTGGCCCACATCCGTCGTCGCCGCGCGCCGACACCGACGGGCGAGCGTGCCGAGGTACAACGCAGGGCTTTCCATAGCCACCAGAGGGGAAGTCCATGGGCCTGCGCTCCATCGTTCTGTTCGTCATCGCCATCGTCATCGCGGCCCTGGCCGCGCTCAACTGGGGCACGCTGTCGGCGCCCACCGCCATGTCGCTGGGCGTCACCACGGTCACGGCGCCGCTGGGGCTGGTGATGCTGGGCCTGACCGTGCTGCTGGCTGCCTTCTTCCTCGCCTATGTGCTGTGGCTGCAGGGCACCGTGCTGCTCGATGCCCGCCGCCACACCAAGGAGCTGCAGGCCCAGCGCGAGTTGGCCGACAAGGCCGAGGCCAGCCGCTTCACCGAGCTGCGTACCTTCCTCGAATCGCAGGAAAACGCCCACATGGCCCGCAACGGCGAGCGTCATGCGGCCTTGCTGGCCCGCATCGAGCAGCTCGAAGCCGCCCTGCGCCAGCGCGCCGAGCAGGCGGACAACACCTTGGCTGCGCACATCGGCCAGCTGGAGGATCGGCTGGACCGCCGCGCCGCGGCAACGACGGCCGCCACGCCTGTGGCCGTGCCGCCGCTCAGCGCCGCGCCGGCGCACGTGCCCTTCGAGCCGCGCCCCTGAGGACGCACAGGCGGGGCGGGCAACTCAGCCCACCGCCTCGGAGACAGGTGCGGGCCGGAGGGGCCGCTACAGTGCTCGTTTCATTTCCGACGAGACAGCCCTGAAAGGACCGCCCGCATGACCACCCCCTCCCTCGACTTCAACGGCCGCGTGGCCATCGTGACCGGCGCTGGCGGCGGCCTGGGCCGCCAGCACGCGCTGGCCCTGGCCCGGCGCGGTGCGAAGGTGCTGATCAACGACCTGGGCGGCGCGGTGGACGGGCAGGGCGGCTCTGCCACGGCGGCCGAGCGCGTGGCGCAGGAGATCCGCGACATGGGCGGCGAGGCTCTGGCCAATGGCGCTTCGGTGACCGACTTTGCTGCCGTGGAGGCCATGGTGCAGCAGGCGGTGGATGCCTGGGGCCGCGTCGACGTTCTGGTCAACAACGCCGGCATCCTGCGCGACAAGAGCTTCACCAAGATGGAGCTCGCCGACTTCCGCCTCGTGGTGGACGTGCACCTGATGGGCGCCGTGCATTGCACCAAGGCCGTCTGGCCGATCATGAATGCGCAGAAGTACGGCCGCATCGTCATGACCAGCTCCTCCTCCGGCCTGTACGGCAACTTCGGTCAGAGCAACTACGGCGCCGCCAAGATGGCCCTGGTCGGCCTGATGCAGACGCTGAGCCTGGAAGGCGCCAAGAACAACATCCACGTCAACTGCCTGGCGCCCACGGCCGCCACCCGGATGACCGAGGGCCTGATGCCGCAGGAGGTGCTGGATGCCCTCAAGCCCGAGGCCGTGGTGCCGGCGATGCTGGTGCTGGCCCACGAGTCCGCGCCCACTCGCACGGTGCTGTGCGCCGGTGCCGGCACCTTCGAGGCCGCGCACATCACGCTGACGCAAGGCGTGCACCTGGGCCTGGGCGACACGGTGCCCGAGCAACTGGCCGCGCGCCTGGCCGAGGTGACCGACCGCAACGGCGAGCAGGTGCCGCAAAGCGGCTCGGCCCAGGGCACCAACGAGGTCAGCCAGGCGATGGCCGCCCGCCGCTGAGCCCTGTACCTTCAAGGCGCTTCCACCGACCGCGCTGCTGTCCCGTTCGCGCTGAGCCCGTCGAAGCGCCGTGGCCGGCTTCGACAGGCTCAGCCCGAAGGGCAGGGGTGGATTGGCCCGCCCTTCCCCACCGTTCGCGCTGAGCTTGTCGAAGCGCTGTGCCCAGCTTCGACAGGCTCAGCCCGAACGGGTTGCAGCGGTTGGCGTTACCGACTCGGGGCGCTGGTGGGTGGCGCCGTCAAACCCGGTTGCCCGCTTTGCGGCAGATGCTGCTCCAGCCAGCCCGTGCGCCAGGCCCACACCGTCAGGGCGCCTGCGATAACCAGCACTCCCAATCCCACCAGCCATCCGCTGCTGCGGTCCGCATAGGGATCCTGCAGCACGCGCTTGGCGCCATGGGGCAGTTTGGCCATCCGCGAGAGTGAGCCGCCGAGCCGCACGCTCACCTTCATCCGGCCGTTGATGGCCCAGCCGCTCGCATCGAGGATCGGGCCCAGGCTGCGCTGGCGCAGCTTGATCCACGCGATCAGCATGCTCGGCCCCGAGATGGCCACCACCACGCCGACCAGCGCGATGGGAATCCAC
>NZ_CAJYES010000258.1 GCF_913773995.1 uncultured Pseudacidovorax sp. | reverse complement strand
CGGCGGCACGCTGTTCCTGGACGAGATCGGCGACCTGCCGCGCTACCAGCAGGTCAAGCTGCTGCGGGTGCTGGAGGACGGCGCCGTGACCCGGCTGGGCTCGGCCACGCCGATGCGGGTGGACTTCCGCCTGGTGGCGGCCACCAACCGCAACCTGCGCGAGATGGTGGCCGCAGGCGAATTCCGCGCCGACCTGTTCTACCGCCTGGCGGTGATCGAGTTGCGCATCCCCAGCCTGGAGGAGCGCGGCGAGGCCGACAAGATCGCCCTCTTCAAGGCCGTGCTGACCGGCGTGCTGGGCGATGCGCTGCTGCAGGAGCTGGGCGAGCCGCCGCACTGGCTGACCGACGCCATCGCCTCGGCCACCTTCCCGGGCAACGTGCGGCAGCTGCGCAACCTGGCCGAGCGGGTGGGCGTGATCGCGCGGCAGACGAAAAGCTGGGAGCCCACGCTGATCCAGCGTGCCCTGGCGCTGGCCCGTCCGGTGGAGGTGCCCTCCGCCGCCCCGCTGGAGCGCCGCGGCTGGAACGCCACCGAACGCAACCGCATCATCGCGGCGCTCGAAGTGAACGACTGGCGCCGTCAGGATGCCGCCCAGCACCTGGGCATCAGCCGCAAGGTGCTGTGGGAGAAGATGCGCAAGTACCAGATCATGGACGGCGAGCCGGGCGTGCCGGAGGCGCCGGAGTCGTCATGAGCGCCCGCCCGGCACGCCCCGTTGGAACGCCCGTGCGGCCTCAGACAGCCCCGACCGCCGGCGCGGCCTCGACCCGGTTGCGCCCGCGGTCCTTGGCCAGGTACAGCGCCTGGTCGGCCTCGCGCAGCAGGTCTTCGATGCTGCCGCCCTCGCGCGGATGCCGGCAGGCCACACCCACGCTGACCGTCACGCCCGCGGGCAGGGCCCAGCCCGCATCGCGCGAGGCATCGATCACGCCCTGCCGCACGCGCTCGGCGACCTGCACCGCGTCGCGCAATTCGGTGGCCGGCAGCACGATGGCGAATTCCTCGCCGCCCGGGCGCGCAGCCTGGTCCTGGTCGCTGCGGCAGGCATGGGCCAGCGCCGAGGCCACGGCCTGCAGACAGCGGTCGCCCGCGCCATGGCCATGGGCGTCGTTGTAGAGCTTGAAGCGGTCCACATCGGCGGACAGCAGGGACACCGGCAGGTCCTCCTGCGCCGCACGCGCCCACACGACGTTCAGCCACTCCATGTAGCTGCGGCGGTTGGCCAGCCCCGTCAGCGGGTCCGCCCGGCTGAGCAGCTCCAGCTCGAAGTTGGCCTGCTCCAGGGCATGGCTGCGGGCCGCCAGGTCCTGGGCCAGGCGCTCGTTGTCCAGCGAGACGCGCAAGGCCTGCACGTAGATGCCGGCCATGCGCCGCGCCAGCAACAGCTGGGCCAGGCTGAGCACCACCGACGCCGTGGCCAGCACCGACGCGAAGCCCGGCCGCGCGATCAGCACGGCCACCGCCATCGAGCCGAGGATGGGCACCTGGAAGGCGGCATGCGTCTGCCAGTAGGCCATGTTGGTCATGGTCATCGCCACCGCGCCCAGCGCCGTGCCGACCACCACGGGCACTTCGTCCGCATCGCCATGCACCAGCATCCAGGCCAGCCCGATGCCCCAGGCCAGGCCGGTGAAGGCCATGAGCACGATGGAGATCCAGACCCAGCCCGTGCCGGGCACGGCCTCGCTGCCATACCGGCGATAGGCCCAGCGCAGGGCCAGCCGGGCAAAGATGGGGGTGCACGAAGCGACCAGCCAGCCGAGCACCAGCGCGTGCCGGTCGGGCCGCCAGAACACCAGGGCCAGCATGATCGCGCCCGCCAGCCCCATGAAACCGGAGATGGGCACGGTGTCGTAGAGCGCCTCGACGCGGCGGCGCCGGAGGGTCGTGTCAGCGTCGTTCAATGCAGGGGCGAGAAGAGGATCGAGCCCCTCACTGTAGTCGGGAGGCGGCCCTGAGCGCCATGCGCTGGGGCATGGCCTGCACCGGAAGTGCGGGCCCGCCCAGGGAGACCTCGGCCGCCGGCGGGACCGGCGGGCGCTGAACCACCGCGCGCGCCGGCGCCGGCACCTTCGCAGGTGCGGCGGGGGCGCCCTGCTGCGTCATGCCCAGGCCGTCCGGCCCCAGCAGCGAGCGGGCCGGCGCACCCACGATCTCGTCCACCCAGGGGCTGACGCCATCGGGCTCCACGCGCAACTCGCCGGTGGCGCGCGCCAGGCGGAACTCGGTGACGCGCAGGTCGAACACCGCATCGATGTAGTCCAGCAGCAGGTTGTTGTGCTCCAGCTGGGCGTCGAGCACATTGGGCAGCGTCTCGCGGCCGAACTCCAGCAGCCGGCTGCGGCCGCGGAAGGCCTCGCCCGACTCGGCGACGGCCTCGCGCAGTTGCTGTTCGCGCTCCCGGCCGCTGGCGGTTCGCCCCCAGGCCGAGGCGGTGAGCTCCAGCAGGTTGCGGCGCACGCCGTCGAGCTTGGCCTCCTGGTTCTGCACCTCGGCCAGGGCCGACTTGACGCGCAGCTGCCGATCGAAGCCGCTGCCGAAATTCCAGTTGAGCTCCAGCGCGGCGCGCGAAGGTTCGGACGTGGTCACGCCGCGCGGGTCCTGGGTCTTGACGACCACCGCCTCCACGGTCGGCCAGATGCTGGCCTCCTGCTGCTCGACCAGCTCGCGGGCGCGGGCCACGCGCTCCTGCGCCTCGGTCAGCTCGGTGCTGCGCGCCTCGGCGCGGGCGATGGCCTCCTGCTGCGAGGCGATCTGCCAGGACGGCGGCGTGCGCAGCAGCGGCAGGCGGGCCGGATCGGGCACGAAGCGGAAGTAGCTGTCGAACTTGGCGATGGCCTCGGCCAGCTGCGCGTCGAAGTCGGCCTCGCGCGCGGCGATGCCTGCACGCCGCGCGCCGGCCATGCGCAGGGCGCTTTCGCCGGCGCCGCCCAGGGCGACGCGGCGCTCCTCGCTCCTGGCCAGGTCTTGCACGATGCGGGTGGAGCGGCGCGCGATCTCGCGCTTGAGGTCGAAGCGCTGCACCTGCATGTAGGCCGTCAATGCGTCGAGCACCACCTTCTGCGAGGTGGTCTTGACGGCTTCGCTCTGGGCGCGGCTGCCGGCCTCAGCGGCGCGCTCGCGGGCGCTCATGGCGCCGCCGTCGATCAGGCTCATGCGGGCCTCGGCGGTCAGCAGGGTGTAGTTCTCGCTGGAGGCGCCGTCGCGCCCGCTGTTGTAGGTTCCGCTCGCCGTGCCGACCTTGAAGCGCGGGTAGCGCGCCTTCTTGGCCGCCTCGACCTCGAAGCCGCTGCTGGCGGCGGCCGCATCGGCGGCCAGCACTTCGGGATGCTCCAGCGCCAGGGTGCGCAGCGACTGCTTGAAGCGCTGGGTCTGGCCGGTGATGACGAGGCCGGGCGCGCCAGCCGCGGCGCCTGCAGCGGCCGGCGCGGCCGATGGCGTGGAAGCGGGCGTCACGGGCAGCGAGACGGGCGCGGGCGCTGCTGCAGCGGGCGCTGCGGAGGGCATGGGTGTGGTCGCGCCACGCAGCGACGCTGGCGCCACCGCCGCGATGCGTTCATCGACCGGCATCGGCGCGGGCGCCTCCGGCATCGACAGCCGCGTCGCCGTCAGCAGCCGCATGCCGTTCTCGTCGTACACGGCCACGGGCACGCCTTGGCGGCGGATCTGCACCTGGGTGGCGGCGGGCAGGCAGGCGAGCGCGCAGGCCAGGGCGATGGCGGCGCGCGCCGGAGAGCGCAGCGGCCAGGCGGCGAGGCACTTCATGCGACGCCCTCCTGGCCCCGCATGGGCTCCCTCCCCCTCTGGGGGAGGGTTGGGGTGGGGGCCTGCGGCGCTGGAAAGTGGTGGGGGGCGCTGACCCCCATCCCTGCCTTCCCCCAGAGGGGGAAGGGGCAAGAATGCCATGCGACGCGCATTGCGCTCATCGGACCGACCGGCGCCACGGCGGCTTCTTCCTGCATCCGCTCAAGGTTCACGGAAGGCCTCCCGCTGCAGCTTCAGCACCGGCCGCAGGATGTACCAGATGAAGGGATCGGTGCCCACGATCAGGTCCACCTCGGCCTCCATGCCGGGCGTGATGCGGTTCTCGGGCCGACCCACATGCGAGGCGCTGGTGCTCACCTGCAACCGGTAGTAGGGCGGCGCGGTGGGCAGCGTGGCGTCGCGGTCGGCGTCGGCGGCCACCAGATCGACGCGGCCGTCGACCGTGCCGTAGCGCAGGAAGTCGTAGGCCGTGATCTTCACGCGGGCCTTCTGGCCGGCATGCACGAAGCCGCGGTCGTTGGGGCTCAGGCGCGCCTCGACCATCACCTGCGCGTCGTCGGGCACCACGTCCAGGATGGCCTCGCCGGGCTTGATGACCCAGCCGGGGCTGCCGCTGCGCAGGCCCTTGACGATGCCCTCGCCCGGCGCCGTGACCACCGTGCGCGAGCGCTGGTTGCGGGCGCGCTGCAGGTCCTCGTTGAGGCTGGCCAGCTGACGCTCCACGGTCGACAGTTCGTCCGACGCGCGGCGGCGGAAGCTGCCCTCGGCCTCGGCCAGCTTGGCCTGCGCCTCGCCGATGGCGGCGCTGGCCGAGACCACGCCCTGCCGTGCCACCGCCAGCTCGGCGCCAGCCACCTCAGCCTCGCGGCGCTTGTCCAGCACCTCCAGCTGGCCGATCAGCTTCTCGGCAGCCAGCTGCTCGGAGATCTCCAGCTCCTTGCGCGCCAGGGCCACGCGCTGCGTGAGGCCAGCCACCTTGGCCTGCTGCTCCATCTGCTTGCTGCGCGCGGCCTCCAGCGCCGCCTGGGCGCCGGCAGCGATGCCGCGCTGCTCCAACGAGCGGGCCTGGTAGGCGCCCAGCTCGCCACGCACCACGTCGGCGTCCATGGCGGGCGGAAAGCTCTCGCGCCGCAATGGCTCGCCACGGCTCTCGGCCGTCAGGCGCAGACGCGCCGCCTGCGTGGCGGCCTGACGGGCGCTCAGCTCTTCCAGGTTGAGGCCGCTGCCGCCCAGGTCGATCTCCACCAGCGGCTGGCCGGCCTTGACGCGCTCGCCCTCGCGCACGAGCACGGCGCGCACGATGCCGCCTTCCAAATGCTGGATCGACTTCACGCGGTCGGACGGGATCACCTTGCCGTTGGCGACCACGACGGTCTCCATGGGAAAGGCCAGCGCGACCACGGCCAGCACGCCGATGGCGCCGCCGATGAGCCAGCGTCGACGACGGCCCGGGCCGTCCGGCATCGGCGCGCGGTGCTCGGCACGCAGCAGGACCTGGGGCAGGTCGTTCTTCATGCGGCCACCTGCTGAAGGTCGGCGCGCTGGCTGCCGAAGA
>NZ_CAJYES010000257.1 GCF_913773995.1 uncultured Pseudacidovorax sp. | reverse complement strand
GCTTCGGCGGCAAGATCGTCGAGGACGACAACCAGCTCGTCGCCGGCCTGCTGGCGCTCAAGACCGGCAGCCCGGTGCGCCTGGTCAACAACCGACTGGAGGACTTCCAGGCCTGCTGTGCCAGCGTGCCCGAGCGCATCACGTTGCGCCTGGGCATGGACCGCGAGGGCCTGATCGTGGCCAAGGAGGTGCGCATCCTGGCCGAATGCGGCGCCTATGCCGGCCTGGCCGGCGACGTGATGCACGTCAGCGCCATGCGCAGCGACAACATGCACCGCAACGGCAATGTGCGCTCGCATGCGACGCTGGTCTACACCAACAACCCGCCGCGGGGTGCCTTCCGCGGCTTCGGCGGGACGCAGATGCAGTTCGCGCTCAACAGCCACATCCACACCATGGCGGGGCAACTGGGCCTGGACCCGGTCGAGGTGCATGCACGCAATGCGCTGAAGGCCGGCGACATGTCGGTGCACGGCTGGCAGATCGGCAGCACCGGTCTCGTCGAGTGCCTGCAGCAGGCCACCGAGGCCATCGGCTGGGCCCAGAAGCGCCAACGGCCGAAGGACCGGGGCGTGAAGCGACGCGGCGTGGGCGTGGCCGCGGCCATGCACGTCAGCGGCAACCGCACCATCGGCAACTGGGACGGCGCCACCGTGGTCGTCAAGCTCAACGAGGACGGCCGCGTGTTCGTGGTCAGCGGTGAGTGCGACATGGGCCAGGGCGCCAGCACCATGATGAGCCAGATCGTGGCGCACGAGCTCGGGCTGCCGCTGTCGCATGTGCATGTGCTCGCGCCCGACACCGACGTGGCGCCGTTCGCGGTCGGCACGCTGGCCTCGCGCGTGACGATGTCGGCCGGCAATGCCGCGATCCAGGCGGGGCGCAAGGTGCGCGACGCACTGTTCGCGCTGGCTGCGCCGCGCTGGGGCGTGGCACCCGAGGCACTGTCGATCGGCGGCGGTGCGGTCTACGTGACGGCGGACCCCGCGCAGCGCGCCACGCTGGCCGAACTGGCCCGGCAGGCCGTGTGGCGCCACGGCGGCGGCGGCATCCAGGTCGAAGGCCGCTGGGACCCCAAGACCGTCATGCACGACGCCGACCTGTTCGGCAACGTGGCCGCCGCCTATTCCTATGCCGCGCAGGCGGTGGAGGTGGAGGTGGACACCGAGACCGGCCGCGTGACGGTGCTGGACAGCTATGTCGCCGACGACTGCGGCAAGGCGCTCAACCCGATCGCCATCCATGGCCAGACCAACGGTGCCACGGTGCAGGCCTTCGGCTGGGCGCTGTACGAGCAGCTGCACTACGAGAACGGACGCCTGGCCAACGGCAACTTCGCCGACTACACCATGGCCACCGCCGATGCCGTGCCGATGCTGCGCGGCGGCTTCGTCGAAAGCAACGACCCCAACGGGCCCTATGGCGCCAAGGGCGCGAGCGAGACGGCGATCCTGCCGGGCGCGCCCGCCATCGCCAATGCGGTGGAGGACGCCGTGGGCATCCGCATCCGCGACCTGCCCATCACGCCCGAGAAGGTGCTCGCCGCCCTGCGGTCCCAACAGCAGGAGGAGCCGCGCCATGCGTGAGTTCGACTACCTCGAGCCGGCCTCGGTCGAGGAGGCCAGCCGCATGCTCGCCGACGTGGGCGAGGACGCGCGCGTCATCGCCGGCGGCACCGCGCTCATGCTGGCCATGCGCCAGCGCATGCTCGCGCCGACGCACCTGATCTCGGTGGCCCGCATCGAGCGACTGCGCGGCATCGGATTCGAAACAGGCCATGGCCTGCGCATCGGCGCGCTGGCCCGGCACAGCGACATTGCCCGATCCCCGCTGGTGCAGGCCCATGCGCCCGTGCTGGCCAGCATGGCTGCGCGCGTGGCCAATCCCCAGGTGCGCAACCAGGGCACGCTGGGCGGCAACCTCTGCTACGCCGATCCGTCCACCGACCCGCCGGGCTGTCTGATGGCGCTCGATGCCCGGGTGGTGCTGGGCAGTGCCCGCGGCGAGCGGGTGCTGACCATGGAGGAATTCCTGGTCGACTACTACGTCACCGCGCTGGAGCCCGATGAGCTGGTGCTGGAGATCCGCGTCCCGCCGCAGCCGGCGGGCAGCGAAGGCGTCTACACCCGCTTCCTGCGCACCGCGGCCGAGCACCGGCCGCTGGCCAGCGTGGCCCTGGTGGTGCGGCGCGACGGTGCGCTGTGCCACGAGGCGCGGCTGGCCATCGGCGCCTCGGTGCCCATTCCGGCACGCATGCGGCGGGCCGAGGCCTTCCTGGCCGGCCGCCGCATCACCGCGGCCGTGGCCGCGGAGGCGGCCGACATCGTGGCGCAGGACATCGCGCCGGTGTCCGACCTGCGCGGCAGCGCCGGGCACCGCCGCGAGATGGTGCGGGCCATGACACGCCGCACCGTGGCCGAACAGTTCGGCCTTTCGATCGACGAAGGAATGAGCGCATGAGCACCCACCGCATCCATTGCACCGTCAACGGCGAGGCCCATGCCGTCGACGTGCCCGCACGCCGGCTGCTGGCCGACTTCCTGCGCGAGGACCTGAACCTCACCGGCACCAAGCGCGGCTGCGAGACCGGCATCTGCGGTGCCTGCTCCGTGCTGCTGGACGGCGAGGTGGTCAAGTCCTGCCTGCTGCTGGCCGTGCAGGTCGATGGCCGCAGCCTGACCACCATCGAGGGCCTGGCCGACGGCGACCGTCTGCATCCGCTGCAGGAGGCCTTCATGCGCTGCGGCGGCCTGCAATGCGGCTATTGCACGCCGGGGTTCGTGATGGCCTCGTGCGACCTGCTCGCCCACAACCCGCGGCCCAGCGTCGACCAGATCCGCCACGGCCTGGGCGGCAACCTCTGCCGCTGCACCGGCTACACGCAGATCGTCGAATCGGTGCTGCACGCCGCCCAGGAGATGAACCATGGACATTGAGAAGACGCTGACGGTGGCGGCGCCCCGCGAGCAGGTGTGGGCCTTGCTGCTGGACCCTCAGGTGATGGCCGGCGCCGTGCCGGGCATGCAGTCGATCGACGTGGTCAGCCCGACCGAGTACGTGGCGGTGATGCACCAGAAGATCGCCTTCATCAGCGCCCGCTTCAGGCTGCGCACGCGCATCGTCGAGCAGCGGGCACCGGAATACCTGTGCGCCGAAGGCACGGGCGAAGACGCCTCCGTCGCCAGCTCGCTCAAGCAGCGCACCGAGGTCTTCCTGATGCCGGCGGCGGAAGGCGGCACCGAGCTGCGCATCCGTGTGTCCGTCGACCTGCTGGGGCGGCTGGGCACTTTCGGGCTGTCGGTGATGAAGACCAAGGCCGACCGGCTGTGGGACGAATTCGGTGCCAACCTGAAGGCACGGGTGGAGGCCGGCGCTGCGCTGCCGACGGCCGCTGCGCCGCAGGGCACAACGCTTACGGATCGACAGGCCGCCTCGGCCTTGCCGCAGGCGCTGCCGCTGCCGCTGCCGCGGCCGCCCCAGCCGCCGGAGAAGTCGCCGCGGGTCGCGCAGGCGGAATCCCTGTCAGCATCCACCCCGCCGACCGAGGCACCTGTCGCCGCGATCGAGTCGCACGCCGGCCTGTATCCCGGCGGGACGGTCGCGCGGCCCGGTGGCTGGTGGTCGCGCTTCTGGCACCGCACCTCGGGCGCCGCGGGCGGCCAAAGCATCCGGGTGGAGGTGCGTCAGCGCGATCGCACCGTCAGCGTGGAATGGCCTGTCGAAGCCGCCGATCAGTGCCGCGAATGGCTGCGCGAGCTGACGGCATCGGGCACACCCCTGCGCTGAAGGCGGCGGACCGGCACGGACGGAAGGGACCCGGCGCTCAGCCAGGCATGGCCCGCCAGGCGCCGACGAAGACCTTTGCCGTCTCGGCCACGGCCGCCGCCGCCTTGCCGGGCTTGTAGAGCGACGAGCCGATGCCGAAGCCATCGGCGCCGGCCGCCCGCCACGCCCCCATGCCCTCGGGCGTGATGCCGCCCACGGGCAGCAGCGGCGTGCCGCGTGGCAGCACCGCCTTCAACGCCTTCACGGCGGCGGGCGACGCCATCTCGGCCGGAAAGAGCTTGAGCGCATGGGCGCCGGCCGCCAGTGCACCGAAGGCCTCGGTCGGCGTGAGCACGCCGGGCAGGGCGACCATGCCGAGCGCGACGGTCTCGCGCACCACCGCGGCATCGAAGCAGGGCGACACGATCAACTGGCCGCCCGCCGCATGCACCTCGCGCACCTGCTGCATCGTCAGCACGGTGCCCGCGCCCACCAGCGCACCGGGGCACTGTTTGCGCAGCAGGCGGATGCTCTGCAGCGACTCGGGCGAATTCAGCGGCACCTCCAGGAGGCTGAAGCCGGCCGCGACGAGGGCCTGTCCCACGGCGGGCGCCTCGGCCGGAGTGAGGCCGCGCAGGATGGCGACGAGGGGCAGTTGCGCCATTGCGTGCTGGAAGGCGGGGAGCAGGTCGTTCATGGGCATGGATGTCGGAAGGGGGGAAGGGCCGGGCGCTCAGCCGGCGGCCTGCCGCGCGCGCCACAGGGCATGCGCGCCGGCCCAGGTGGCCTGGGCGTCGAGTTGCCGGGCCGGCACGCCCACGCTGTCCAGCGCCAGGGCATAGCGTTCGGTCAGCGTCGGGCTGCCGACCAGCACCACCGGCACGCCGGGCTGCAGCGGCTGGGCGCGCAGTTCGTCGCCGATGAGCAGGCCCGACAGGTAGCTGCTGGCCGCCGCGGGACTGAGCCGGTCGAACAGCGCGAGTGCGCGAATGCCGAAGGCCAGGTTCAGCAGTCCCGGCGAGTCGGGCCGTCGTGCCCGGCCCACGCCATCGAGGAAGGCGCCCTCGTGCAGCGGCGCGTCGGCCTGCAGCGTGCGCGCGAGGATCGAATGCTGCGACAGTAGCGCATAGAACTCCCCCGTCATGAAGGTGCGAAAGCCCGTCACCCGGCCTTCGGCCACCTGCGCCCACTTGTTGTGGGTGCCGGGCAGCACGAACATGCCGTCCTGCACGCCGGTGAGGCGCATGGCGCCGAGGATCTGCGTCTCCTCGCCGCGCATCACGTCCGGCACGCCGGACTCGTGGTCCACCAGGCCCGGCACCATGTCGATGCGGCCGGGCACCACCGGCACGACCTGCTGCGCGATGTCCTCTGCGCCGCAGGGGCAGGCGCAGTAGGGCGCCTCGACCCAGCCCTGACGGCTGCCGGCCATGCCGGCGATCAGGCAGCGGCGGTCGGGCACGGCCATCCAGTCGAGCGTGAAGGCCTCGAACACCTCCGCGAAGCCGGCGCCGTCCAGGTGCAGGATGCCGCGCGGGGCGCTGCGCTCTTCCAGCACACGGCCGTCCTCGGCGATCAGCGCACCGCGCAGCGAGGTGGTGCCCCAGTCGAGGGCGACGAAGCTCATGAAGACAGTCCTTTCAGACGGGGCAGGGCATGGCGCGTCCGCAATGGCGCATGAAGACGGCGCGCTGGCCCGGGATGGCGAGGTCACGGCGGCAACCCGCGCGGCGAGGCCTCGCGCCGCCATGGCCGCGCAGTCTCGCATGCCCTCGCGCCCCTGCGTCCTCGGGCACCCTTGCCCCGGCGACCGGTCAGGCGGTGCCGTGCGGGGCCGGCAAGAATGGAGGGCTGTCGCATCGGTGCGCGGCGGCATCGCCGCCGCGGCGCCCGCTGCGCATCCCTTCTTCCATCATGACTCCCGAACTGCTCGATCCTCTTCTCGATTCTTCCTTCAAGGGCTATCCCCGCACCCAGGCGCCCCGCGCTCGCAGCGCCGTCGGCGCTGCCGGCTGGAACGTGCTGGCCGGAGACCTGCCGCTGCCCCTGGCCGTGATCCGTCGCGAGGCGCTGTCGCACAACCTGGCCTGGATGCAGCGCTATGTGCGCAGCCATGGCATCGACCTGGCGCCACATGGCAAGACCACCATGTCGCCGCAGCTCTTCACGCGGCAGATCGATGCCGGTGCCTGGGGCATCACCTTCGCCAACGTCGCGCAACTGGCCATCGGCGTGGCGGCCGGCGTGCGCCGCTGCCTGATCGCCAACCAGGTGATGCAGGACGAGGATCTGGCCGGCATCCAGCAGATGCTGGCCGCGCACGAGGGCCTGCGCGTCGTTTTCCTCGTCGACTCGATGGCGCAGCTGGCGCTGATCGAGGCGTGGGCTGCGGCGCATGCCGGCGCCCGGCCTTTCGAGGTGATGCTGGAGATCGGCCTGGACGGCGGCCGCACCGGCTGCCGCACGCAGGAGGAGGCCATCACCCTGGCCCGCGCGCTGGGCGCGAGCCCGGCGTTGCGGCTGGTGGGCATCGAGTGCTACGAAGGCCTGTGGGCCACGGGCGACTCCGCGGCCGACGCGGCGCTGGCCACGGCCCTGATGGACCGCGTGCAGGCCGTCGCCCGCCTGTGCGCCGACGAGGACCTGTTCGACACGGACGAGGTGCTGTGTTCGGCCGGCGGCTCGGCCGTCTTCGACCTGGTGGCCGGCCGCCTTCGACCGGCACTCGGGCGGCCGGTGCGCGGCCTGCTGCGCTCGGGCTGCTACGTGACGCACGATCACGGCTTCTACACGCGCATGGTGGGGCAGGTGAATGCGCGCATCGGCTGCGATTGCGCGGAGGACGGGTTGCGCCCCGCCATGGAGGTCTGGGCCGCGGTTCAATCGTGCCCCGAGCCGCGACTCGCGATCCTCACCGCCGGACGGCGCGACGTCTCCTTCGACATCACGATGCCCATTCCCTTCGCGCGTGCCCTGCGCGGCGCGCAGGCACCCTCGGGCGTACCGGCGAGCTGGAAGATCACCGCCCTCAACGACCAGCACGCCTACCTGCGCTGGGACGAAAGCGACGACGCGCTCGCCCCGGTGGTGGGCGAGCGCGTCGGTCTGGGCATCTCGCATCCCTGCACCACCTTCGACAAGTGGCGCTGGATGCCGGTGGTGGACGAGGCTTACAACGTCGTCGACGCCATCACCACCGCCTTCTGAGGCCGCCTCAGCGGGTGATGACGCCGCAGGCGATGCGCGGGCCGGAATTGCCGGCCGGCTGCGTCGTGTAGTCGTCGCGGTCCTTGTGGACGACGATGGCTCGGCCGACCACGTTGTTGGCGGCACCGTCGGTCAGCGAGATGGCGTGGATATCCACGCTGAAGCGGGCCACGCCGTTGGAATCGGCCACCAGGCTGGGCAGCTCGCCGGCATGGCTGCCGGGCGCGCCGAACTTGCCGTGCGTGCCGCCGGCCGGGTTGAAGTGGCCACCCGAGGCATTGCCGTTGTCGGCGCACGAGCCCTTCTCGTGGATGTGGAAGCCGTGCTCCGAGCCGGGTGCCAGTCCGCGCACCTCGCCGGCCACGCGCACGCCGTGGTCTAGGGCGGTGAGCGTGACCTGGCCCATGGTCGGATTGGGCGTCACGGCGCCGGTGGGCGCCAGGGTGGCCGTGGCGCGCGAGGCGCCCATGCCCATTCCGGCGCAGGCGGCGAGCAGCAGGCTGGAGCCGGCGAGGGTGCAGGCGGCCAGCACGCGGGCAGAGGGCAGGGCGGAGCGGAGGTTCATGGCGTTGTTCCTTTGGAGGATGAGGAAGAGGAGTCGGACGGGCTCAGGTGTAACGATGCGGCAAGTGCCTGGCTGTCGGCGGAGGTCGCCATTTCTGCCGGTGAATGGGTCGCCAGACGCAACAGACGGGCCAGCGCGGAGTCGCGGATGCCATGGCGCTGAAGGGCTTCGAGCGTCTGCCGCGCATAGTCGAGCGAGCTGCCGTAGCGGCCCACGGCGGTGGCGAAGATCTCCCGGTAGCGCTCTTCGCTGAGCGTGCCGGTGAAGTTGGGCGATTTGCGCGACAGCGTGAAGGCCAGCGCCCGTACCGGCCCCTGCGCCGTCTGGCAGTGCAGCCAGCGCGGGTCGTAGACGCCGGTGGGCATCTCGCGCAGCCAGAGGCGACCCAGCGTCTCCAGCGCGATGGCCTGCGGAATGCGGAACACCATGCCGCGGCAACTGCCGCCGCTGAGCAGGCCGAAGACCAGGCCGGGCTTCTCGATGCTGCCGCGGTTGACGCGGCTCCACATCTTCAGCGCCCGGTGCCAGCCGCGCACCTGGGCAGGCCGGGCCTCGCTGTGGTCGAAACCCGGGTTCCAGATCAGCGAGCCATAGCCGAAGAGCCACAGGTCGCCATGGCCGCCCCATTCGGCAATCGTGCGTTCGAGCAACGGGCCGGGGTCGCGCACGGGCGGAGGATGCGCGCCGACAAGGGGCGGCAGGGATGTGGCACCTAGAATTTCGGCTTCTGAAACGGGCTTCACGCGGCCCATTATTGCCAAGGCATCCTCCATGGCCACCCTTCAACATCCCGAGAGACGCAGCCTCATGTCCACCCCCGACGACGACTCCCAGCAACGCTTTGCCCTTGGCCTGGTGTTCGTGCTCATCGCCCTGATCGTCGCCACGACGATCGGTGCCGCGGTCTACCACTACGGCATGCCCGGCAGCGGCAATGCCGATGCGGCTGGCACGGCCAGCACCGCACCGGCGGCCCCGGCCACGGGCGTCGCCGTTATCACCGAGACGGTGGTGGCCGTGGTGCCCGAAGGCGCCAGCGTGCGCGTGGAAGGCGGCGTGGTGAAGTTCTACTTCGCCACCGGCAGCGCCGACATCGCCCCGGGCGCCGCCGAGGCGCTGGCCCTGGTCCTGCAGGGTGTGCAGAACGGCCGCAAGGCGGTCATCTCGGGCTACCACGACACCACGGGCGACCCGGCCAAGAACGAAGAACTGGCCAAGCAGCGCGCCATCACCGTGCGCGACGTGCTGGTGGGCCTGGGCGTGGCCGAGGACAAGGTCACGCTGGAAAAGCCGGCCGTCGCCGCCGCCGGTCAGGGCGACAACGCGGCGGCGCGTCGCGTCGAGGTGAAGCTGGTCGACTGACGCGGCTTTGCCCTTACCCGACAGAGCCCGGCGATGCCGGGCTTTTTCGTGCGCACCAGCAGCCGGGGCCGCTGTCCGCGATCAGCGCGCGATCAGATGGACGACGGTCGCCGCGAGCCCTGCGGCGAGGCCCGCCGTGAGCCACTTCAGCCGCTGCAGCCGCACGCGGTTCATCTCGATGCGAGCGATGAGCTGGGTGTTCTGCTCGGCCAGGGATTTGATGAGTTCGGTCGAGGCCTGCATCTGCGCCTCGATGTCGCGGACGGCGCCTTCCAGGCGCTGGACCTGCTGGCGAAGCTGCTCTACCTCGGTGAGCGGCCGGGCTGGCGGTGCCTCGGCCTCGTTGGCGGCCGCCTGCTCGGCGCTCTGGCGGCGCCGGGTGACGGAACCCCACAGCTTCGCCGCGCCCTCCGCGACCTTGGGTGCGTTCTCGACGACCTGGCCCCAGGGGATGTTGGCAAGAACGGTGAAGAGGGTGCCAGCGGCCATGGTGTCGTCGATGGAAGAAAAGAAAAGGATGAGGTGCCGGGACGGCCAAATGTTCCCCAGCCGCGCAATGCCGGTCAGTCAACCCGTTCGCCCTGAGCTCGTCGAAGGGCCTTGACAGTCAGTGCCCCGGCTTCGACAGGCTCAGCCCGACCGGTCGTTGATCGACTGACTGCCATTGCCCCGGCGGCGCGGGCTGGCCCCAAGGCATGCGCCTCGCTGCCCGACAAGCGCGGCGCTCCGTGGTCAGGCGCTTTCACGCGCCACCACCTCCCACGCCAGCTCGATGCAGCTCTGCTCTACCGGCGTCCCCCGCATCAGCTGCAGGAGCATGCCGGCCGCCGCCTGGCCGATCTCGCGCCGGGGCGTGCGCACGCTGGTCAGGCTGGGCAGCAGCTGGTCGCTGCCGGGCAGGTCGTTGAAGCCGGCCACGGCCACGTCGCGCGGCACCGAGATGCCCAGCCGCGGCGCGGCCATCAGGGCACCCTGGGCCAGGTCGTCGTTGCAGAAGAAGATGGCGTCGGGTTTCGCCTCGGCCACGATGCGGCCGAACATCTGCGCGCCCAGGGCGAAGGAGGAGGGCTCGGGCCGCAGGAATTCGAGCGCCGGGTCGTAGCAGCCGGCGGCCTGCAGGGCGCGGCGGTAGCCCTCGGCGCGCTGCATGACGCGGGCGTCGAGCTGGGCGGCGGCGTACGCGATGCGGCGGGCGCCGCGCGCCAGCAGGTGTTCCGTCAGCGCCTGGCCGGCGTCCTGCTGCGAGAAGCCCACGCAGTGCACGCCCGGGGCGCGGCTGGTCTCCATGACATGCACGCAGGGCACGCGGCTGGCCTGGATCAGGGCGCGGGTCTCCTCGCTGCGCTCGAAGCCGGTGACGATCAGGCCGGCCGGTCGGTGCATGAGCTGCTCGCGCAGCAGTTGCTCTTCCTCGCGCGGGTCGTAGTGGGTCACGCCGATCAGCGTCTGGAAGCCCTGGGCGCGCAGCGTGCGCTGCACGGCCTCCAGCAGATCCACGAACAGGGTGTTGGTGAGCAGGGGGATGAGCACCGCCACATGCGTGCTGCGCTGCGAGGCCAGGGCGCGGGCGGCTGGGTCGGGCACGTAGCCCAGGCGGGCGGCTGCCTCGCGCACCCGCCCGACCAGCAACGGATCGACGCTGCGCTCGCCCCGCAGCGCCCGGGAGACGGTGATCGGACTCACGCCGGCGGCGCGGGCGACGTCTTCGAGGGTGAGGCGGCCGCTGGAGCGGCGGGAGCGGCGGATGGCGTCGGTCAAGGGTTTGTCCTAGGCGGGCGAGAAATCATTGTTCAATAAGATAGCGCTATCCAGCCGGTTCGACCAGCAGGGTTTGTGCGGTGCACTTCCCAGACCTGATCGACCGCCTCTTCATGTCGAGGGAGTTCGTTCTCTCTCTTCCGTCGGCTGCGTGGTTTGATGCTGCGCAGCTTTTTTTGGATTCGCATGGATAGCGCTATCTCATCGTTCCGGCCGTCCGCCATCGTGGTGATGGGCGTCTCCGGCTGCGGCAAATCGAGCGTGGGCCAGGGCTGCGCGGACGCGCTGGGCTGGCCGCTTTGCGAGGGCGATGCGTACCACGCGCCCGAGAGCATCGCCAAGATGAGCGCGGGCATTCCCCTGGACGATGCCGACCGCGCCGGTTGGCTGGATCGCCTGGCCGCGCTGCTCGCGCCGGAGGCGGCGCGGGGCGGCGTGGTGCTCACCTGCTCGGCCCTGCGGCGCAAGTACCGCGACCGGCTGCGCGACGCCAATCCGCGCCTGGGCTTCGCCTTCCTGTCGCTCGATTTCGACCAGGCGCTGGAACGGGTGAAGTCCCGGCCCGGCCATTTCTTTTCGCCCGCGCTGGTGGCCAACCAGTTCGCCACGCTGGAGTCGCCCACCGGCGAGGCCGGCGTGCTCACGCTCGACGCCACGCGGCCGCTGGCCGATCTGGTCGCCGAGATCGCCGCCTGGGCCCGGCCCGCCACGCCGCAGGCCGCCGACCGACACGCTGGAGACATCGCATGACGACCTCTTCCTCTTCTTCCCCCGCGTCTTCGCGCCCCGTCCGCGCGCCCCTGCTCAAGCGCCTGGCCGAGCACTTCATGGTGCTCGCCCTGGCCGGCATGGTCGTGGCGGTGTTCGTCAACGTGGTGCTGCGCTATGTCTTCTCGACCAGCATCGTGTCGTACGAGGAGATCTCGCGCCTGCTCTTCGTGTGGCTGGTGGCGGTGGGCGCCATCGTGGCGGCCTTCGAGGCCAAGCACCTGGGCTTCGACATGCTGACGTCGCGGCTCTCGGGGCTGCCCGCCCGGCTGCTGTTCTGGGTGAGCCGCCTGCTGATCGGGCTGTGCCTGGTGCTGCTGGTGATCGGCTCCTGGGAGCAGGTCAAGGCGGGCTTGAACAGCTACAGCACGGTGCTGGGCTATCCGCTGGCGCTGGGCGCGGCCGCCACGCTGGTGCTCGGCCTGGGCCTGCTGGTGGCCCTGGCCGTCGAACTGCGCCGCGGCAAGCCGCTGGAAGGCGCGGACGACGAAGCCATCCTCGAATGACGCCCCGGCCCCACCTTCCGAGCAGAACATGATCGTCACCTTCATCTTCCTGGCCGTGCTCATCGGCGGCATGGCCATCGGCATGCCCATCGCGCAGGCGCTGGTGCTCACCGGCGTGGCGCTGATGTGGCACCTGGACTTCTTCGATTCGCAGCTGCTGGCGCAGAACCTGCAGGCGGGCTTCGACAACTTCCCGCTGCTGGCCGTGCCCTTCTTCATCCTGGCGGGCGAGCTGATGAACGCGGGCGGCCTGTCGCGCCGCATCATCGACCTGGCCCGCGCCTTCGTGGGGCATATCCGCGGCGGACTGGGCTTTGTCGCCATCGGCGCGGCGGTGCTGCTGGCCTCGATGAGCGGCTCGGCCATCGCCGACACCGCGGCGCTGGCCACCATCCTGCTGCCGATGATGCGCGAGCAGCAGTACCCCTCCAGCTACAGCGCGGGCCTGCTGGCCTCGGGCGGCATCATCGCGCCCATCATCCCGCCGTCGATGCCCTTCGTGATCTACGGGGTGACGACCAACACCTCGATCAGCAAGCTCTTCCTGTCGGGCGTGGTGCCGGGCCTGCTGATGGGCATCTTCCTGATCGCGGCGTGGGCCTTCATCGCGCGCAAGCACCAGCTGGCGGCACTGCCGCGCGTGCCGTGGGGCCAACGCGTCAAGGCGCTGGGCCACAGCTTCTGGGCCATGATGATGCCGGTCATCATCCTGGGCGGCCTGAAGGGCGGCATCTTCACGCCCACCGAGGCGGCCGTCGTGGCGGCGGTCTATGCGCTGCTGGTGTCGACCTTCATCTATCGCGAGCTGACGCTGGCGCGCCTGTACGACGTGTTCCTGGCCGCCGGCAAGACCACCGCCGTCGTCATGTTCCTATGCGGCGCGGCCACCGTCACGGCCTACATGATCACGCTGGCCGATCTGCCCAACATGCTGGCCGACAGCTTCGCCGGCGTCATGGGCAACCCGGTGGTCTTCATGGCGCTGATGATGGCCTTCCTGCTGGCCGTGGGCACGGCGATGGACCTGACGCCCACCATCCTGATCTTCGGTCCGGTCTGTGCGCCGCTGGCCGTCAAGGCCGGCATCGACCCGGTGTACTTCGGCTTCATGTTCATCTACGTGGGCTGCATCGGCCTGATCACCCCGCCCGTGGGCACGGTGCAGAACGTGGTCGCCGGCGTGGGCCGGCTGCGGATGGAGACCGTCATCCGCGGCACCACGCCCTTCCTGCTGATGTACGTGCTGCTGCTGGTGCTGATGGTGATCTTTCCGCAGCTCATCACGGCGCCGCTGGCGTGGATGCACTGATCCGCGGCGCCCACCGCTCACCCGCTCTTCGTTCCCTCATCCCAATCCAAAGGAAGACAACCATGCGCATGCGTTTCGCTCTCGCCGGCCTCGTCGCCGCCCTCGTGGCCACCGGTGCCGCCCACGCCCAGGACTTCAAGCCGCGCATCGTGCGCTTCGGCTACGGCCTGGTCGACAACTCCAACCAGGGCCGCGCCGTGCGCTTCTTCGCCCAGGAGGTCGAGAAGGCGACCGGCGGCAAGATGAAGATCCGCGGCATCGGCAATGCCTCGCTCGGCTCCGACACCCAGATGCAGCAGGCCCTGATCGGCGGTGCGCAGGAGATGATGGTCGGCTCCACCGCCACCCTGGTCGGCCTGGTGCCCGAGATGGCCGTGTGGGACACGCCCTTCCTGTTCTCCACCGCCAAGGAAGCCGACACGGTGCTCGACGGCCCCACCGGCGAGGCCGTCAAGGCCAAGCTGGAGCCCAAGGGCATGGTCGGCCTGGTGTACTGGGAGAACGGCTTCCGCAACCTCACCAACAGCAAGCGGCCGGTCACCAAGCTGGAGGACCTGAATGACGTCAAGCTGCGCGTGATGCAGAACAACGTGTTCCTCGACAGCTTCAAGACGCTGGGCGCCAACGCGGTGCCGCTGCCCTTCTCGGAGCTGTTCACCGCGCTGGAGACGCGCGCCGTCGACGGCCAGGAGAACCCGTACAACACCGTGCTCTCCAGCAAGTTCTATGAAGTGCAGAAGTACCTGACGGTCACCAACCACGTCTACAGCCCCTGGATCGTCACGGTGAGCAAGAAGTGGTGGGACACCCTCAGCCCCGCCGAGAAGAAGGTGCTGCAGGACGCCGCCGTCAAGAGCCGCGACTTCGAGCGCAAGGACACGCGCGAGGAGGCCGCCAAGGCCCTCGCCGAACTCAAGACCAAGGGCATGCAGGTCAACGAGCTGCCCGCCGCCGAGGCCAACCGCATGCGCGAGAAGCTCACGTCGGTGCACGCCGATCAGCGTCTGGAAGCCCTGGGCGCGCAGCGTGCGCTGCACGGCCTCCAGCAGATCCACGAACAGGGTGTTGGTGA
>NZ_CAJYES010000256.1 GCF_913773995.1 uncultured Pseudacidovorax sp. | reverse complement strand
CCGGAAAGATCTGGAGAAACTCCTCCAGCGTGGACGGCAGCAGTTCCTCGAAGAAGGAATCCATGGCCGCGACCTTGACCTCGCCGCTGCGTTCGCCGCGCAGGGCATCGATCTCGGTGCGCACCAGCTGGTACTGCTGCAGCGTCTCCTGCGCATGGCGCAGCAGCCGCTCGCCGGCCGGGTTCAGGCGCAGGCCGGCGGGCAGGCGGTCGAAGAGTTCGCAGCCCAGTTCCTCTTCCAGCTTGAGGATCTGGCGGTTGACCGCGCTGGCCGCGACGAAGAGCTGCTCGGAAGCCTTGCGCACCGAGCCGCAGCGGGCCACTTCGACGAAGTACTTGAGGACGCTGGCATGCATGCGGGGACTGTAGCGGCGACGCCGGTCCTGAGACGCCGAGCGGTACCGCCGCGGGGGCAAGGCGGATCAGTCACCCCAAGCCGTTCGGGCTGAGCCTGTCGAAGCCGTGGGCATAAGTCCCTCGACCCTTTAGACAAGCTCAGGACAAGCCAAGCTCAGGGCGCCATCGACGGCACACCGGCGCGCCACTGCGGCCAGTTGGCGACGATGTGGTCCACCACGCGCGAGCCCACGCGCTCGATGTTCAGCACCGTCTCGGCAAAGCCGCCGGCCGTCTCGCCCGGCGCCGGGTCCAGATGGGCCAGCGTGGTCTCGCGCGGGTTGCCCTGGTCGAAGTTGACGGCGCCGCGCAGGCTCATCACGCGGCTGGTGCCGTGGGTGCGGTTGATGACCAGCGTGATGGCCGCGGCCTCCATCTCGGTGATGACGTAGTCGTCGGCGCCGTAGAGCTTGGCGATGTACTGCGCCTCCTTCGACAGGCCGGGGCCGTGGAAGAAGGTGTCGCCCGTCATATGCGTGCCGGTGCCCACGAAGGGCGCGCGGCGAGCCGCCGCGTCCGGATAGCGCAGGCGGTAGGCGCGGGCCTTGTCGTCGTCGGACAGCGGCGTGTCGGCCGACAGCTTCATGGCCCAGCCGACCAGGGCCGGGTTGAGCTGGAAGCGACGGTAGTTCTCGTAGCCCTTGCGCGGCATGAAGGTCGGCGCGCCGGCCGTGTTCTCTTCGGGTGCCCATCGATGACCCAGGTCGTAGTCGATGAGCCAGGTGGCCCAGCTCACCATGCCGATGGTGCCGCGCGAGGGCGGCGTGCCGGCCACGCCCGACAGGATGTAGTACGACTCGGAAAAGTCGAAGCGCGGATCGAGCAGGATGGCCTGCATCGACGAGGACGAATTGACCTTGCCCATGCCCAGCACCGCGCCGCACACGCCATCGGAATTGCAGTAGACGGGGCTCAGCGCGCCCTTCACGGCGATGGGCGCACTGTTGCGCCAGTAGCGCTCATACCAGTGCTGGAACTCACCGGCACGGTCGCCGGTGTTCTGGCCGATCTCGAACATGGCGGCCACGAAAACCTTGACGCGCACCGGCGCCGCAGCGGTGGGCGCGGGTGCGGCCATGGGCGCCGTCGACGCCGCCGTCGGCGCGGCGGTCTGGGTGGAGGCGCAGCCCGCGGCCAGCACGGCCGCCAGGGCCAGGCCGGCCATGCGCAGCCAGGAGAAAGTGGAAGAGGACATCGGCAAAGGTCTTTCGAAGGGGTGGTGTCGTCGAGGGCGAGGGCCGTTCGGCCCGGGCGTCCGCGGGTGCGGATGCTAGGCAGAGCGCCCGATGCCGGGAAGCGCCGAATTTCGCGCGGGGCGTGCGAAGGTTTCGAACACCCGACGCAGCGCAGCGCCAACCCTAAACTGATCCGCATGACCGCACCTCGCACCGCATGGCACATCAGGCCCTGGCATGCCTGCCTGCTCGTTCTAGCCCTGTTATGGCGACCCGCGGGCGCAGCCGACAACGGCGAGCTGCGCGTCGGCTCCAAGCGCTTCACCGAGTCGTACATCCTGGCCGAGGTGCTGGCCCAGACGGCCGCGCCCCATCTGCAGCGCGCGCCGACGGTGCGCCAGGGCCTGGGCAACACGGCCATCGTCTACGAGGCGCTGCGCTCGGGCGGCATCGACCTCTATGCCGAATACACCGGCACCATCGCGCTGGAGATCCTCAAGAGCCCGAAGCCGCTCGCGCCCGAGGCGATGCGCGCCGCGCTCGCGCCGCTGGGCCTGGGCATGGCCGTGCCGCTGGGCTTCAACGACGGCTATGCGCTGGCCATGCGCGCCAGCGAGGCCGAACGCCTCGGCATCCGCACGCTGGGCGACCTGGCGAAGCACCCCGAACTGCGCCTGGGTCTGACCAACGAATTCATCGGCCGCGCCGACGGCTGGCGCGGCGTGGCCGCGCGCTACGGCCTGCCGCAGCGGCCCACCGGGCTGGACCATGGCCTGGCCTACGACGCCATCGGCGCCGGCCAGGTGGACGTGATCGACATCTACACCACCGACGCCAAGATCGAGCACCTGGGCCTGACGGTGCTGCAGGACGACCGCGGCTACTTTCCGCGCTACGACGCGGTGCTGCTCTACCGCCTGGACCTGCCGCAGCGCCTGCCCCAGGCCTGGGCCGCGCTGCAGCAGCTGCACGGCCGCATCGACGAGGCCGCCATGATCCGCATGAACGCGCGGGCCGAGCTGCAGGGCGCCGCCTTCGCCGATATCGCGCGCGACTTCCTGGCCGGCGGCAAGCCCGCCGATACCGACGCCACGCGCGGCTTCATCGCCAAGCTGTTCGGGCCCGACCTGGGTCGGCTGGCGCGCCAGCACCTGATGCTGGTGGCCATCTCGGTCGGCCTGGCCCTGCTGATCGGCCTGCCGCTGGCGATGGCGGTGTTCGCGCATGTCCGCCTGCGGGCGGTGGTGCTGGGCCTGACCGGCCTGCTGCAGACGGTGCCCTCGCTGGCGCTGCTGGCAATCCTGATCTCGGCGCTGGGCGCCATCGGCACGCTGCCCGCGCTGGTGGCGCTCACGCTCTATGCGCTGCTGCCCATCATGCGCAATGCGGTGACCGGCCTGGCCGAGGTGCCCGCGGGCATCGTGCAGGCCGGCACGGCGCTTGGCATGACCGCCGCGCAGAACCTGCGCCTGGTGCGGCTGCCCCTGGCGCTGCCCACGCTGATCGCCGGTGTGCGCACCGCCACCACCATCGCCGTGGGCACGGCGACCATCGCGGCCTTCATCGGTGCCGGCGGCTTCGGCGAGCGCATCGTCACCGGCCTCGCACTCAACGACCGTGCACTGCTGATGGCCGGCGCCCTGCCGGCGGCGGCGCTGGCGCTGGTGTCGGAGTTGCTGTTCGAGGGGCTGGAAGCGCTGCTGCGTCGGCGCCGCGCCCCAGCCCTTACGGGCTAGGCCCGCACGGCGCTTTTGGGCTGATCCAACCCGGCCGTTCGGGCTGAGCCTGTCGAAGCCTCGCCCGAGCCGCACTGCACGGCAGCAGGCATGGCCGCGCGCAACGGCCGCGCCTGCGTTCAATACGGCGGCGCCTGCGTCGCCCGCTGCACCCGCGCCGCATTCGTCCACCAGGCCAGGTCGTCCGCCCAACGCGGAAAGGCCTTGGCCAGCGACTTGCCGGCATCGCCCGTCGGCTCGCCCTTCTCGTCCAGCGTCTGCGAAATCGGGCCCACCGCCAGCGTGCTGGAGATCACCACCATGCCCATCTCCGACAGGATCGAATGCCAGGCCGTGCCCGAGCGCACGCCCGAGAAGCGGCCGGCCGAGTAGCTGGCAATCGCGGCCGGTCGCCAGAACCATTCCTCCAGGAAGTGGTCGGTGAGGTTCTTCAACCCCGGCTGCACGCCCCAGTTGTATTCGCCGGTGACGAAGACGAAGGCATCGGCCTCCCGGATCTTGCCGGCCAATACCTCCAGGGCCGCGGGCGCCTGGCCCTTGGGATGCTCCTTGTACATGCGGTCCAGCATGGGCAGGCCCACGGCCTGGGCGTCGATGAGTTCGGGCTCGGCGCCGCGCGCCTTGAGCTGGGCCACGATGTAGTCCGCCAGGCGGATGCCCATGCGGTCGGCGCGGTAGGAACCGTAGAAGACGAGGATCTTGTCGGGCATGCGTGCTCCTGTGAGGGGGCCCCGATCATCCGTGATCCGCATGGCGCCGGCCGCGCAGCGGCAATGGCGGCCAGACCCGATGCCTCACGCACTGCGGGGCAGCAAGGCCGGCACCAGCGGGCGCTGCAGGCGCTCGCGCCACCACTGCAGGGCACGACCGCCGGCCCCGGTCTTCCAGGCCAGGAAGAAGTTCTCCGGTGGGCGGCCTTCCTCGATGGGCACGGCGACCAGGCTGCCTCGTGCCAGGTCGGCCTCGACGCAGGCGCGCGGCAGAAAGCCATGCCCCAGCCCGCTGCGCTGGCAGGCGATCTTGGCCGCCATGGAGGACACCGTGATGCGCGGCTGCCCGGCCGTGAGGCCGACCGTGCGGTCCGACAGCGAACGCGCCGTGTCGCCCACCACGATGGCGGTGTGGGCCAGCAGGTCGGCATGGCGCAGCGGTCCCTTGGCCCGCGCCAGCGGATGCTGGGGCGCGACGCAGAAGACGAAGTCCAGCGTGCCCGCCGGATACACCTGATAGCCGCCGCCGGCCGGCCCTTCGCCCGCGGCGATGACGAGATCGGCCCGGCCGTCACGCAGCGCCTCCCAACTGCCGGACAGGGCTTCGCAGCCCACGCGCAGGCGGGTGCCGCAACGCAGCGCCTCGAAGTCGCGGATGTCGTCCATCAGCGCCTCGGTCGGGATGAGCGAGTCGTGCACCAGCCGCAGCTCGGACTCGTAGCCGGTGGCCACCTGGCGCATGCGCGATTCGAGCGTGGCGGCGGCACCCAGCAGCCAGCGGCCCTCGTCCAGCATCTCGCGCCCCGCCGCGCTCAGTTCGACGCGCGGACCCTGCCGCTCGAACAGGCGCAGGCCCAGCTGCTCCTCCAGCTTGGCCACGGCATAGGAGATGGTCGAGGGCACGCGGTTCAAGCGCACGGCGGCTGCGGCGAAGGAGCCGTGGCGGTCGATGGCGTCGACCAGTTCGATGGCCTCGAGGGTGAGCTTGAGCATGGGCGTCGTGGAGCGGTGCGGACCATCGAAAACTTCGATGCTCACGAATGGAAAAACTCGCCAACGGCGCAGCGAGCGACGCGGATGATTCATCCATTCCAGCGAATCCACAAGTGAGCCGTACTCCGAAAGGCTGGGCGGCCCACCGGTGAAGTATTTCGATGGAATGCGAGAAAGACAGGCAGCCAGCAACCGTGCACGGCCCGCCCGCCAAACGTTCAAAAAGCCCGACCAATCGACAAGACGTGCACCGACCGGCCCGACGAGCATCCGCCCCTCGCAAGCCGTCTCTGCATCCGCAAACGAGGAACCGACCATGACCGTCCAAGCCAAGCCCACCCCCGGCGCCCTGCTGCTCGCACCGCAGGATCACACGCTGATCCTGATCGACTTCCAGTCGCAGATGGCCTTTGCCACGCACTCCATCGACGCGACCGTGCTGCGCAACAACGCGGCGCTGGTGTCGCGGGCGGCGGCCGGCTTCGGCGTCTCGACCATCCTGACCACCGTGGCCGAGAAGAGCTTCTCGGGCCCCATGTTCAGCGAGATCACCGAAGCCTTCGCCGGCCAGGCCATGCTGGACCGCACCTCGATGAACACCTGGGAAGACGCGGCCGTGATCGAGCGCGTGAACGCCATCGGCAAGCCGCGCATCGTGCTGGCCGGCCTGTGGACCAGCGTGTGCATCGTCGGCCCGGCCCTGTCCGCGCTGGACCAGGGCTTCGAGGTCTACGTGATCGCCGACGCCTGTGGCGACGTCTCTCCCGAAGCCCATGAGCGCGCCATGCAGCGCATGGTGCAGGCCGGCGCCCGGCCCATGACCTCGCTGCAGTACCTGCTGGAACTGCAGCGCGACTGGGCCCGCGGCGAAACCTACGAGTTGACCACCGGCATCGCACGCCAATGGGGCGGCGCCTACGGACTGGGCGTCACCTATGCCAAGACCATGTTCGGTGCCCACGAAGGCTGACGCGGCGGACACCACGATGAAGCCCTACCTGCTTTCGCTGGCCGTCGGCATCCTGGTCGGCGTGATCTATGCCCTGGTCCAGGTGCGCTCGCCCGCGCCGCCCGTGATCGCCCTGGTGGGGCTGCTGGGCATCCTGCTCGGCGAGCAGATCCCGCCGCTCGTGCGCAGCTGGATCCGCCCCGACGCCGTCTCCACGTCGTGGCTGCACCAGCAGGTCAAGCCGCATGTGTTCGGCGAGCTGCCGCAATGCGCCAAGGCGGAAGCGCCGCTGCCGCGCGAGAAGGCCTGAGCACGCCGACTGCACCACGAAAACCTGCCCGGAGAAACGACATGGCCCAAGCCACCCCCGCTCCCGACCTCATCCTGCACAACGGCCGCTTCACCACCCTCGACCGCGGCAATCCGACGGCCGAGGCCGTGGCCATCCGCGACGGGCGCTTCCTGCGCGTGGGCCGCAGCGCGGACGTGCTGCCGCTGGCGGGCGCCGCCACCCGCTTGGTCGACCTGCAGAGCCGCGCCGTGTTGCCAGGCCTGATCGACAACCACCTGCACATCATCCGCGGCGGCCTGAACTTCAACCTGGAGTTGCGCTGGGACGGCGTGCGCAGCCTGGCCGACGCCATGGCCATGCTGCGCCAGCAGGTCGCGATCACGCCAGCGCCGCAATGGGTGCGCGTGGTCGGCGGCTTCACCGAGCACCAGTTCGCCGAGAAGCGCCTGCCCACCATCGACGAGCTCAACGCCGTCGCCCCCGACACGCCCGTCTTCATCCTGCACCTGTACGACCGCGCCCTGCTCAACGGCGCCGCGCTGCGGGCCGTGGGCTATGGCAAGGACACGCCAGCGCCGCCCGGCGGCGAGATCGTGCGCGATGCCGCCGGCAACCCCACCGGCCTGCTGCTGGCCAAGCCCAATGCGGCCATCCTCTACGCCACCCTGGCCAAGGGGCCGAAGCTGCCGCCCGAGTACCAGCTCAACTCCACCCGCCACTTCATGCGCGAACTCAACCGCCTGGGCGTGACCGGCGCCATCGACGCCGGCGGGGGCTTTCAGAATTACCCGGAGGACTACCAGGTCATCCAGCAACTCGCGGACGCGGGGCAGCTCACCATCCGCCTGGCCTACAACCTCTTCACGCAGAAGCCCAAACAGGAGAAGCAGGACTTCCTGAACTGGACAGCGTCCTCGAAATACAAGCAGGGCGACGACTACTTCCGCCACAACGGCGCGGGCGAGATGCTGGTGTTCTCGGCCGCCGACTTCGAGGACTTCCGCCAGCCGCGGCCCGACATGGCGCCCGAGATGGAAGGCGAGCTCGAAGAAGTGGTGCGCGTGCTGGCCCAGAACCGCTGGCCCTGGCGCCTGCATGCCACCTACGACGAGACGATCAGCCGCGCGCTGGACGTGTTCGAGAAGGTCA
This sequence comes from uncultured Pseudacidovorax sp., assembly GCF_913773995.1. Classification (GTDB taxonomy): domain Bacteria; phylum Pseudomonadota; class Gammaproteobacteria; order Burkholderiales; family Burkholderiaceae_C; genus Xenophilus. Next base: position 16,809 of record NZ_CAJYES010000256.1, on the reverse strand, counting down.
ACCGCGACACGCCGCTGGCGGGCCTGAACTGGTTCTTCGACCATGCCGAGACGATCTCGGAGCGCTCCATCGACCGCATCGCGGCACTGGGCGGCGGCGTGGCCGTGCAGCACCGCATGGCCTACCAGGGCGAGTACTTCGTCGAACGCTACGGCAGCGCCGCGGCCGAGGCCACGCCGCCGGTCAAGCGCATGCTCGAGAAGGGCATCCATGTGTCGGCTGGCACCGACGCCACGCGCGTGGCCTCGTACAACCCCTGGGTCTCGCTGTCATGGCTGATCACCGGCCGCACGGTGGGCGGGCTGCAGATCACGCCGCAGCGCAACCTGCTCGACCGCGAGACCGCGCTCCGCATGTGGACCGAGAAGGTCACCTGGTTCTCGAACGAGGAAGGCCGCAAGGGCCGCATCGAGGCCGGGCAGTTCGCCGATCTGGTCGTGCCCGACCGCGACTTCTTCGCCTGCCCCGAATCCGACATCGCCGACACCAGCGCGCTGCTCACGATGGTGGGCGGCAAGGTCGTCTACGGTGCGGGTCCCTTCGCCACGCTGGATGAAGGCGGCCCACCGCCGGCCATGCCCGACTGGTCGCCCGTGCGCCGCTACGGCGGCTACGGCGCCTGGGGCGCGCAGGAAGGCGCACCGCTGCAGGCCACCCTGCGGCAGGCGGCCGCATCCTGCGGCTGCGCGAGCGCCTGCAATGTGCATGGCCATGCGCATGCGAGCGCCTGGGGCAGCCGGCTGCCGGTGAGGGACCTCAAGAGCTTCTGGGGCGCGCTGGGCTGCGCCTGCTGGGCGGTCTGATGGGCTGGACGCAGTCTTCGTGGATCAGGCCCGTCTGCCTGCTGCTGCTGTGCGCGGCCTACCTGCAGGGCGGACTGGTCAAGGCCTTCGACTTCACCGGTGCCGTGGCCGAGATGCAGCATTTCGGCATCGCGCCCGCCGCGCCGATGGCGCTGGCCGTGATCGTGCTCGAACTCGGCGCCTCGGGTCTGGTCATCAGCGGCCGGCTGCGCTGGCTGGGGGCACTGGTGCTCGCCGCCTTCACGCTGGGTGCCACCCTGGTCGCGCTGCGCTTCTGGGAGATGCCGCAGCCGCAACGCTTCATGGCGGCCAATGCCTTCTTCGAGCACCTGGGCCTGGTCGGCGGCTTCCTGCTGGTGGCCTGGCTCGATGCGCGGGAACGGCGGCATGGCTGAGGCGGGCAAGGAGAGCGGCAGCTTCGCGCCCCTGCGCCTGCCGGTGTTCGCCGTGCTGTGGTGCGCCACGGTGTTGGGCAATATCGGCAGCTTCATGCGCGACGTGGCCAGCGGCTGGCTGGTCACCGACCTGTCGCCCAGCCCCACCGCCGTCGCGCTGATCCAGACGGCGGCCACACTGCCGGTCTTCCTGCTGGCCATTCCGGCCGGCGTGCTGTCGGACATCCTGGACCGCCGGCGCTTCCTCATCGCCGTGCAGCTGCTGCTGGCGGGCGTGAGCGCGGCGCTGCTGGTGCTCTCCCGCACCGGCGGGCTGACGGTGGAGCTGCTGATCGTGCTGACCTTCGTGGGCGGCGTGGGCGCGGCACTGATGGGGCCGACCTGGCAGTCCATCGTGCCCGAGCTGGTGCCGCGCGCGCAGCTCAGGAACGCGGTGGCGCTCAACTCGCTGGGTGTGAACATCGCCCGCGCCGTCGGGCCGGCCCTTGGCGGCCTGCTGCTGGCCAGCTTCGGCGCGGCCATGACCTACGGTGCGGACGTGCTGAGCTACGTCTTCGTCATCGCCGCGCTGCTGTGGTGGCGCCGGCCGGCGCCCGCGGCGGACGAGGGCCTGTCCGAGAACTTTCTCGGCGCCTTCCGCGCCGGCCTGCGCTATGCACGCGCCAGCCGCGAACTGCACGTGGTGCTGGTGCGGGCGGCGGTCTTCTTCCTGTTCGCGAGCGCGGCCTGGGCGCTGCTGCCCCTGGTCGCACGCCAGATGCTTCAGGGCACCGCCGGCTTCTACGGCGTGCTGATGGGTGCCGTCGGCGCGGGCGCCATCGTCGGTGCGCTGGTCATGCCGCGGCTGCGCGCCCGGCTCGATGCGGACGGGCTGGTGCTGCTGGCCTCGGTGCTCACGGCGGTGGTGCTCGGCGCGCTGGTGCTGGCCCCGCCCCAGTGGCTGGCCGTGTTGATGCTGCTGGTGCTGGGCGTGGGCTGGATCACTGCCCTGACCACGCTCAACGGCGTGGCCCAGGCCGTGCTGCCCAACTGGGTCCGTGGCCGCGGCCTCGCCGTCTACCTGACGGTGTTCAACGGTGCCATGGCCGCGGGCAGCCTGGGCTGGGGGCTGGTGGCGCAGCAGATCGGCGTGCGCGGCGCGCTCGGCGCCGCGGCGCTGGGCCTGCTGGTGGTGGCCCTGCTCTTCCACCGCGTGCGCCTGCCCGCGGGCGACGCGGACCTGCAGGCCTCACGGCACTGGCCGGAGCCGCTGCTGGCCGAGCCCATGGCCCATGACCGCGGCCCGGTGATGATCCAGATCGAGTACCGCATCCGCGCGGAAGACCGCCCCGCCTTTCTGGCCGCCGTGCGGCGCCTGGCGCCCGAGCGCCGCCGCGACGGCGCCTATGCCTGGGGCCTGCACGAGCACACGGCCGATCCGCAGCGCATCGTGGAATGGTTCATGGTCGAGTCCTGGGCAGAGCACCTGCGCCAGCACCACCGCGTGTCCCAGGTCGATGCGGACCTTCAGGGCGAGGTGGTCCGCTACCACATCGGTCCGGGCCAGCCCGAGGTCCACCACTTCCTGGCGCTCTGAACACCAGAGCCGCTTTCCCCCCCCTGTCTTCCTCAACCCCTGGAGATTTGCATGAGCTTCCTCACCCTGCGCGACGGAACCGACCTCTACTACAAGGACTGGGGCAGCGGCCAGCCCGTCCTGTTCAGCCACGGCTGGCCCCTGAGCGCCGACATGTGGGACGCCCAGATGATGTTCTTCGCCGAGCGCGGCTACCGCACCGTCGCCTTCGACCGCCGCGGCTTCGGCCGCTCCGGCCAGCCCTGGACCGGCTACGACTACGACACCTTCGCCGACGACATCTCGGAACTGATCGAGGCCCTGGACCTGAAGGACGTCGTTCTGGTGGGCTTCTCGATGGGCGGGGGCGACGTGACGCGCTACATCGCCCGCCATGGCAGCGGCCGCGTGGCCCGGCTGGCACTGGTCAGTGCGGTGACGCCGCTGTTCGTCAAGACGGCGGACCATCCGGAGGGACCCGAGCCCGCGATGTTCGAAGGCCTGCGCGCCGGGCTGATGGCCGACCGGCCGCAGTTCCTGGACGACTTCAGCGCCATCTTCTACGGCACCAACCGACCGGGGGCCACGCCGGTGTCGCAGGGCATCTTCAAGCAGACGCTGCAGATTGCGCTGCAGGCCTCGATCAAGGGCACGCTGGACTGCGTGACGGCCTTTTCCGGCACCGACTTCCGCGCCGACATGGCCAAGATCGATGTGCCCACGCTGGTCATCCATGGCGACGACGACCAGGTGGTGCCCATCGAGGGCACGGGCAAGCTCGCCGCACAGATGATCAAGGGCGCCACGCTCAAGGTCTACCCCGGTGCGCCCCACGCCACCTGCACCACGCACAAGGACCAGGTCAACGCCGACCTGCTCGCGCTGATCGGGGGCTGATCGCGCGGCGGCCGCCCGGGATCGATGCCGGCGTTGGTCCTCAGTGGCCGGCGCTGCGCCGCCAGGTTCCCGGCGGCATGCCCATGTGCCGGGTGAACACGCGGGTGAAGTGGCTCTGGTCCGCAAAGCCACAGGCAAGCGCGATGGCCGCCAACGACAGCCCGGGCTGCGCAAGCAGTGCCTGGGCACGTGCCAAGCGCTGCGCCTGCACCCACTGATAGGGCGTCTGGCCGGTCGTCTCGCGGAAGGCCTCGATGAAATAGCTGCGCGACAGGCCACAGGCCTCGGCCACGGCCTGGGCGCTCTGGTCCCCATCCACGCGCAACGACAGCATCTCCTTGGCGCGCGCTTCCTGACGGGGTGACAGCCGACGGCGCGGACGCGTGCCGGCCAGCTGCGCGGCGCCTGCGCGCAAGAGCAGCTGGGCAGCCATCGCCGCCGTGACCTGCTCGACGAACAGGCCGCATCCCGGCTGCGGCCGACCGAGCGCGGGCAGCAGCGCCAGCGCCAAGTGGTGCAGCACCGCGTCATGGGCCCCCACCGGCGAGGCCGCCAGCAGTTCGCCCAGAGCCAGGGGCCGCTCCGTGGTCTGGCGCAGCACGGCCTGCGGGAACTCCACCAGCAGGAAGTCGAAACCCGTCTTCATGTCGGCGCGGTAACGCTCGCCGAAGTCGCGCAGGTAGATCGCGCCGCAGCCGAAGTCGTGCGTGCTGGCGTGCCGCGCGTGCACGATGCGCCGGCGATGCCCCGGGGCGAGCGAAATGCCCAGCAAGAGGCCCCTGTCCGAGGGCGCGGTCTCCACCGGCCCCAGCTCGGTCATCGTCACGGCCTTGCGATAGACACGGACGCCACCCGCGTCGAGCTCGTCATCGTGCACCAGCGTGCTGGCGGTGCAGCCGAGCGCATCGCGTGGCGCCATCGTCGAAAGCGAAGGGGTGAGGTGCATGGAATCTCCGCAGTGGCCCGACATCATCCACGCTTTCGCACAGCGTGCGCGCAACGGCCGGGCGGTGCGGGCTCCGGCAGCGCGCCCAGGCCCACAAGATACGCGCAGAACATGTCGGCCATGGCGGCCGAGTAGGCCTCGATCTCGGCCGGCTTGCGGGGCTTGTCGGAAAAGGCCTTGCCCACGCCGCTCAGCGTGTCCAGGATCAGGTCGCCGGCGCGGGTGCGCGTGGGGCTGTCCACCTCGGGCAGCACCGCCTTCAAGAAGACGCGGAAGGCCCGGGCGCTGGTCGCCCGTGCTTCGCCGGCCTCGGGCGCATCGCGGTACATCGGGGCCGCATCGGCCAGCGCGGTGCGCACCTCGGCCTCCTCGCATTCGGAGCGGATGAAAGCCTGCACCAGTCGCCGCAGCCGAGCGAGCGGGGGCAGGGCCTCGTCCTCCAGGATGCCGCGCATCAGCGTGGTGGTGCGCTGCCATTCGTCGCTCTGCAGCCGGAACAGGATCGCCGCCTTGTTGGGAAAGTACTGGTAGAGCGAACCGACGCTGACGCCCGCCTTCTCCGCCACACGGGCCGTGGTGAAGCGCTGCGCGCCCTCCTGGGCCAGAACCTGAACAGCCGCTTCGAGCACCGCCGCCACCAGGTTGGCGGAGCGGGCCTGCTGGGGCTCCTTTCTCGAGGACAGAGGTGCGCTGCGACGTGGGCTCATGGCGGGGGCTGCGAATGCGAATGGAAAACATGACGAACTCGTCGCATTATCTGCGTATGACTTCAAGACCTTCTCCAACGACTTCTTCCGCGCCGATGCCGCTGCCCTTCTGGTGGCTGGTCGGCGTGCTCTTCGTGGCCTGCCTGTGCGTGGGCATGACGCTGCCGACGGTGCCGCTCTTCGTGGCCGGCGCACTGGGCCTGGGCAATGCCTGGGCCGGGCTGGCGGTGGGCATCGCCTTCCTGGCCACCATCCTCAGCCGCGGCTTCGCCGGCACGCTCACCGACCGGCAGGGTGCCAAGGTGGCGACGGTGCGCGGCCTGTTCTTCTACATCGCCGGCGCGATGGTCTGCCTGGCGGCCGGCCTGCCGGACCTGCGTGCCATCGCGGCGTACGAGGTGCTGCTGATCGGGCGCCTGCTCATCGGTGTGGGCGAAAGCCTGGTGGCCGTGGGCACCATCACCTGGTGCATCGGGCTGGTGGGGCCGGCCCGCTCGGGCCAGGTGCTGGCGTGGATCGGCGCCGCCATCTACGGCGCCCTGGCCGTGGGCGGGCCGCTGGGCATCGCGCTGTACGACGGTCTAGGTCTGGCCGGTGCGATGGCCGTGGCCACCGGCCTGCCGGCGCTGGCGCTGCTGGCCGTGGCACGGCTCGACGGTCTGCCCGTGATGGCGGCCGCCCAACGGCCGTCGATCTGGCGCGTGGTCGGCCGCATCGCGCCCCAGGGGGCCATCGTGTGCCTGCAGGGCATCGGCTTCGCCGCCATCGGCGCCTTCTTCGCGCTGCATTTCCGGGCCCAAGGCTGGGCGCATGCGGGCCTGGGCCTGACCGCATTCGGCGCCGGCTTCGTGCTGGTGCGGCTGCTGTTCGGCGGCCTGCCCGACCGCATCGGCGGCCTGCCGGTGGCCGCCGCCTCGCTGGCCGTGGAGACACTGGGCCAGGCGATTCTGTGGAGCGCCGCCACGCCGACCGCAGCATTGGCCGGCGCCTTCATGACGGGCCTGGGCTGTTCGATGGTGTTCCCGGCCATGGGCCGCGACGTGGTGCATCGCGTGGCCCCGCCGCTGCGCGGCACGGCCATGGGCGCCTTCTCGGCCTTCCAGGACCTGGCCTACGGCTTGACCGGTCCGCTGGCCGGGCTGCTGGCCGACCGGGTGGGCTACCGCGGCGTGTTCCTCGTCGGCACCGTCGCGGCAGCGCTGGGACTGGCCATTGCGCTGGGACTGTGGATCGCAACGCGCCGGCCCGCCCTGACGTCCCATTGAAACGACAACGGCCGGCAGACGGCGATGAAGCCACCTGCCGGCCGCAAGGCCGAACACGTCATGTCAGTTTTCCACAGCGCTGCGTGCCACCCACGCCACATGAAACTGGCGCGAGGCCAATGATCAAATGGCCGCGGAGCAGGCCACGCGCGGTCACCCGAGGAACTGGCTTTGCCAGGCCTCTGGGTACGCCACCCTGCTAATCGAAGGGCCGCGGAGCAGGCCAAGCCCGTGCACCCGCGGAACGGGCTTGGCCCGGCCGCCGGGTGCGCCCCTTGAGGGGGATTGGACTTCCACACGCAGTGAGGAAGTCCAAACGGGGTGGTTTCATCTCAAGCCAGCGTGTACGCCGTCTTCACCGTGGTGAAGAACTCCTGCGCATAGCGCCCCTGCTCACGCGGCCCGTAGCTGCTGCCCTTGCGGCCGCCGAAGGGCACGTGGTAGTCCACGCCCGCGGTAGGCAGGTTGACCATCACCATGCCGGCCTGGCTGTGGCGCTTGAAGTGGGTGGCGTACTTCAGGCTGGTGGTGGCGATACCGGCCGACAGGCCGAATTCGGTGTCGTTGGCGGTGGCCAGGGCTTCCTCGTAGTCCTTCACGCGGATCACGCTGGCCACCGGGCCGAAGATCTCCTCGCGGTTGATGCGCATGGTCTTGCCGCTGTCGCTGAACAGCGCCGGTGCCATGTAGAAGCCTTCGGTGCCCAGGGCCAGGCGCTCGCCGCCCACCGCCAGCGTGGCGCCCTCGGCCTTGCCGATCTCGACATAGCTCAGGTCCTGCTCCAGCTGCGACTGGCTGGAGACGGGGCCGATGTCAGTGCCCTGCGCCAGCGCGTCGCCCACCTTGATCTTCGCCATGCGGGCCTTCATGGCCTCGATGAAGCGCGGGTAGATGCCCTCGGTCACGATCAGCCGGCTCGACGCGGTGCAGCGTTGGCCGGTGGAATAGAAGGCGCTCTGCACGCACAGCTCGACCGCCTGGTCCAGGTTGGCGTCGTCCAGCACCACCTGCGGGTTCTTGCCGCCCATCTCCAGCTGCACCTTCTTGCCGCTCTTGACGCACTCCAGCGCGATGCCGCGGCCGACGCCCACCGAGCCGGTGAAGCTGATCGCGTGGATGCCTGGATGCTGCACCAGCGCATTGCCGATGACGCTGCCGCGCCCCATCACCAGGTTGAACACGCCGGCCGGAATGCCCGAGCGGTGGATGATCTCGGCCAGTGCCCAGCTGCTGCCCGGCACCAGGTCGGCGGGCTTGAGCACCACGCAGTTGCCGAAGGCCAGGGCGGGCGCGATCTTCCAGGCCGGGATGGCGATGGGGAAGTTCCACGGCGTGATCAGGCCCACCACGCCCACCGGCTCGCGCGTGATCTCCACGCCGATGCCCGGGCGCACCGAAGGCACGGTCTCGCCCGACAGGCGCAGGCACTCGCCGGCGAAGAACTTGAAGATCTGACCGGCGCGGGTGACCTCGCCGATGCCTTCGGCGCGGGTCTTGCCCTCCTCGCGCGCCAGCAACGCGCCCAGCTCTTCCTTGCGGGCCAGGATCTCGGTGCCGATCTTGTCCAGCGCGTCGCTGCGCGCCTGCACCGAGCCGGTGGACCAGGCCGGGAAGGCTGCGGTCGCAGCCGCCACGGCGGCATCCACATGCGATGCATCGCCCTGCGTGTACTGGCCGATCACGTCCGCCAGGTTGCTGGGGTTGAGGTTGGGGCTGTAGCTGGCACCGGCCAGCCATTCACCGTTGATGAGGTTGTTGAATTCGCTCATGAGGAGACTCCTTGTCGAATGACGGGGTGGCTCAGCGCACCATCGCCGGGCGCTTGTTGTCGAACTTCCAGCCGGGGATCAGGTACTGCATGGCGATCGCGTCGTCGCGCGCGCCGAGGCCATGCTGCTGATACAGCGCGTTGGCACGCTGCAGTGCGGCCCGGTCCACGGTGACGCCCAGGCCCGGGACCTTGGGCACCTCGACGAAGCCGCCGCGGATCTGCAGCGGGTTCTGCGTGAGGAACTGGCCGTCCTGCCAGATCCAGTGCGTGTCGATGGCCGTGACCTTGCCGGGCACGGCTGCCGCCACATGCGTGAACATGGCCAGCGAGATGTCGAAGTGGTTGTTGGAATGCGAGCCCCAGGTCAGGCCCCAGTCGCGGCAGGTCTGGCCCACACGCACGCTGCCGGCCATCGTCCAGAAATGCGGGTCGGCCAGCGGAATGTCCACCGACTGCAGCGACAGTGCATGCACCATCTGCCGCCAGTCGGTGGCGATCATGTTGGTGGCGGTGGGCAGGCCGGTGGCACGGCGGAACTCGGCCATCACCTCGCGGCCGCTGAAGCCGCCTTCGGCGCCGCACGGGTCCTCGGCATAGGCCAGCACGCCGCGCATGTCGCGCATCAGGCGGATGGCGTCCTTGAGCGGCCAGCCGCCGTTGGGATCGAGCGTGACGCGGGCCTCGGGAAAGCGCTTGGCCAGTGCGGTGACGGCCTCGATCTCCTGTTCGCCGGCCAGCACGCCACCCTTGAGCTTGAAGTCGTTGAAACCGTAGCGCGCGTGCGCGGCCTCGGCCTGGCGGACGATGGCCTCGGGCGTCATGGCGGTCATGTGGCGCACCTGGGCCCAGTCGTCGCTGGCGCTGGTGTCCTCGCCGGGCTTCACGTAGGGCAGATCGGTCTTGTCGGAAGGGCCGACGAAGAACAGGTAGCCGAGCATCTCCACCCGCTCGCGCTGCTGGCCCTCGCCCAGCAGGGCCGCCACCGGCACGCCGAGGTGCTGGCCGAGCAGGTCGAGCAGCGCCGACTCGATGGCCGTGACCGCATGCACGCCGATGCGCAGGTCGAAGGTCTGCAGGCCGCGGCCGCCCGGGTCGCGGCCGGCCAGCGCCTGTTGCACGCGCTGCAGCAGCTGCAGGTGCGTGCCGATGGACTGGCCGACTAGCTGCGGGCGGCTGTCCTCCAGGGCCTGGCGGATGCCCTCGCCGCCGGGCACTTCGCCCACGCCGGTGCGGCCGGCGCTGTCGTGCACCAGCAGCACGTTGCGGGTGAAGAAGGGCGCGTGGGCACCGCTGAGGTTCATCAGCATGCCGTCGCGGCCGGCGACCGGGATGACTTCGATGTCGGTGATGGTGGGCGTGTGGCTCATGATCGACGGAGACGGATGGGGAAAAGCGGCCCGCGCTCATCGCGCGGCCGCTTCGATGGCCGGTCAGCTGCGGGGCGCCAGCCGCCCCGGAGTGTGCCGGCATGCAGTGCCTGGATTACTGCGGGCCCAGCTTGGCGATCAGCCCTTCCAGAGCGGCGTACTCGTCCGCCTTGAGGTCGGTCAGCGGCGTGCGCACCGGGCCGGCATCGTGCCCGACGATCTTGGCGCCGGCCTTGACGATGCTCACCGCATAGCCCTGGCCCTTGTTGCGGATGGCCAGGTAGGGCATGAAGAAGTCCTTCAGCAGGCGATGCTGCGTGGCCATGTCGTCGTCCCGCACGGCTTCGTAGAACTGCATCGCTGTCTTCGGGATGAAGTTGAAGACGGCCGACGAGTACACCGGCGTGCCCAGCGCCTTGTAGGCCGCCGCATAGACCTCGGCCGTGGGCAGACCGCCCAGGTAGGCGAAGCGGTCGCCCATAGTCAGGAAGATGGAACTCATCAGCTCGATGTCGCCGATGCCGTCCTTGAAGCCGATCAGGTTGGGGTTGCGCTCGGCCAGCTTCGCCAGCGTCTCGGGCATCAGCTTGGCCTGGCCGCGGTTGTAGACGATGACACCGAACTTGACGCTCTTGCACACGGCCTCGACATGGGCGGCCAGGCCTTCCTGGCCGGCTTCGGTCAGGTAGTGCGGCAGCAGCAGGATGCCGTGGGCGCCGGCCCGCTCGGCAGCCTGGGCGCACTGGATGGCGAAGCGCGTGGGGCCGCCGGCGCCGGCAATGATCGGCACCTTGCCGCGGCAGGTGTCGACGGCGGTCTTGATGATCTCGGGGTACTCGTCGGCAGTGAGCGAGAAGAACTCGCCGGTGCCGCCGGCCGCGAACAGCGCGCTGGCGCCGTAGGGGGCCAGCCATTCGAGGCGCTCGATATAGCCCTTCTTGTCGAAGTTGCCCTCGGCGTCGAAGTCCGTCAGCGGGAAGGACAGCAGGCCGGAGCCCATGATGGTCTTGAGATCTTGCGGGTTCATTTGCGGGTTTCCTAAAAGCGTTTGTTGAAAGAAGAAGAAAAAGAAGGGAAGCGCTCAGTCGAGCTTGATGCCGGCCTGCCGCACCACGGTGGCCCAGCGGGCACGTTCCTTGTCGAAGAACTGCTCTTCCTGGGCGCCGGTCATGGTCACGACCTCAGCGCCCTGCCCTGCGAGGCGCGAGCGCACCTCGGCAGAGCGGATGGCAGCGATGAATTCGCGGTTGAGCCGCTGCACGATGGCGTCGGGCGTGCCGCGCGGCGCCTTGACGCCCTGCCAGGTGCCGGACTCGAAGCCGGGCACACCCTGCTCGGCGATGGTGGGCACGTCGCCCACCAGCGGCATGCGCGTCGGCTTGGAGACGCCCAGCAGCTTGAGCTTGCCGCTCTGCACATGCGGCAGGGTGGCGAGCATGCCGTTCATCAGCACCTGCGTCTGGCCGCCGACCGTGTCCTGGATGGCCTGCACACCGCCCTTGTAGGGCACATAGGTCCAGCGGGCGCCGCTGGCGCGCTCCAGCGCCACGCCGGCCAGGTGCGGGGCGCTGCCGGTGGCGGTGACGGCGAAGTTCAGGTCGCTGGTCTTCGACAGCGCCACGAGCTCCTGCAGCGTGTTGGCCTTGACCGAGGGGTGCACCACCAGCAGATGGGGCGAGTAGGCCAGCATGGTCACGCCACGCAGGTCCTTGGACGGGTCGAAGGGCAGCCTGGTGTAGACGGAGGGGCTGATGGCCAGCGCGCCCACGTCGCAGAGCAGCACGGTGTAGCCGTCCTGCGCCGCCTTGGCGACCATGTCCGCGCCCAGGTTGCCATTGGCACCGGGCTTGTTGTCCACGATGACGCTCTGGCCCAGCGCCTGCGACAGCGGCTGGCTGATGGCCCGGGCGATGATGTCGGAGGAGCCGCCCGGTGGGTAGGGCACCACGATGCGGATCGGCTTGGACGGCCAGGTGTCCGCGGCGCGGACGGCGCCCGAGGCCACGAGCGCAGCACCTGAGGCACCACTGACGAACTGCCGGCGATTGAGGTTCATGTCTGTCTCCGTCTGGGTGTTGACGCGTGGCGGCTTGGGTGAAGCGTGGTTGTCGGCCGTCTTGTTGTCAGTCATCGTACAACTAAGTCCACTCCTTTCCACGGCAAAGACCCCACGCCGCGCTCAGGTTGGGGCTGCGGAAGCCTGGCGCTGCGCCGCCTCCTCGCGCGCTCGGCGCAGGCGCTCGCGGCTGTTGGTCAGGTGGATGCGCATGGCGGCGCGCGCGGCATCGGCATCGCCTCGGGCGATGGCCGAGAAGATCTCCTCGTGCTCCCGGTTCACGCGCTCCAGGTATTCGCCGCGGTGGGCCTGGTTGCGGATCGCGCTGACGCGCGTGCGCGGAATGATGTTGGTGCCCAGGTGACCGAGGATCTCGGCGAAGTAGGGATTGCCGGTCGCCTGCGCGATGGTGAGGTGGAAGCGGAAGTCCGGTGAAATGGAGTCGCCCGCGTCCCCCGCGTCCTGCGCGAAGGCGTCAAGGGCTTCCCGCATCGCCTGAAGATGGGCTTCGGAGTGGCGATGTGCGGCGAGGCCAGCGGCTTCGGTCTCCAGGCTGATGCGCAGCTCCAGCACCGCCATCACATCGACCGCGGTGGGAATCTCTGACGCATCCAGGCTGAACATGCCGGCCGCCCGCGGCGGCAGCACGAAGGTGCCGATGCCATGGCGCGTCTCGACCAGCCCTGCTGCCTGCAGCCGGGACAACGCCTCGCGTACCACCGTGCGGCTCACGCCGTAGGTCTGCATGATGGCCGACTCGGTGGGCAGCTTGTCGCCCGGGCGGAGCTGGCCGGCCCGGATGCGCTCACCCAGGTCGTCCACCAGGCCATGCGCCAGGCCACGCGCCCGGCGCTGCGGCAAGACCCGCACGGCCTCATCCTCGGCAGGGGTCGCGGGCATGGCTGGAGCAGTCGGACGGGGCATGGAAGTCATCATAAGACTTCAACCAGTTGTACGACAACCTATGACCTGACTGATTTCCCGCGGGCGCTGACATGCAGCGTCGCCGCAAGGCGCGCACTTTGTGGCATGGTCGCGCTCCCGCCCTGCCCTCTCTGCCCTGCCTGTCCATGAGTTCTCCGCGCAAGCGCGCTGCCACCATCCGCGACGTCGCCCTGGCGGCGAAGGTCTCCACCGCCACGGTGTCCAAGTTCGTCAACGGCGGCCAGCGCTTCACTGCCGAGGTGGAGGCCCGCATCACGCAGGCCGTGCGCGAGCTGGGCTATTCGCTCAACCCGATGGCCCGCGGCATGATCACCGGCCGCACGGGCAACGTCGGCGTGGTGATCCTGGACATCCGCAACCCCTACTTCACCAGCCTCGTCAGCGGCGCCGCGCGGGTGGCGGCCGCGGGTGGGCTCAACCTGATCATTGCCGACGCGGCCGAAAGCACCTCGCCCGAACTGGGCGTCCTGCAGTCGCTGTGCAGGCGCGTGGATGGCCTGGTGGTCAGCGCCCGCCTGCCGGCCGCCGCCATCCAGGGCGTGCTGGACAGCGGCACGCCGGTCGTCTTCTTCGGCCGCCCCTCGCCCTATCCTCAGCACGCCAGCGTGGGTTGCGACAGCCATCAGGCCGGGCTGATGCTCGGCCGTCATCTGCGGGACCTCGGCCATCGCCGCATCACCTACCTGGGGTTTTCGGGCGCGCGCTGGAGTGCGGACCGCGAACGCGGCCTGCGCGAAGCCTTCCAGGGCGTCAAGGCGAGCGTGCGCACGGTGGATGCGTCGGCGCCGTCGACCGAGGAAGGCGAACGACTGGCCTCCAGCCTGCTGCTCTCGCCGGAACGGGGCGATGCCATCGTGGCCTACAACGACCTGCTGGCCATGGGCCTGCTGCTGGAGGCCAAGTCGCTGGGCATCGCGGTGCCGGACGAGGTGTCGGTGGCGGCCTTCGACAACATCGCCTACGGCCGCCTGGTGAGCCCTGCGCTGACCAGCGTGGACATGATGGGCGAGGCCACGGGCGAGCTGGCCATGCGGCGGCTGATCGGCGCCATCCACGGCGAAGACGTTGCAGCGCAGGAAAACGTTATACCTCCGCGACTCGTCGCCCGGGATTCGACGCGAAGACCCATCAAGGGTAAGCACCTAGCGCGCTGAACTTGACGCCAGGCCGGGCCGTGCGCACCATCGCGCCCAGCCCTTCGTGGCTTTTTTCAAGTCACGAAGTTAAACGTTTACCTTGACGCGGCATTGCTGTGTGTCCCGTCGATCACAGGCCGCCGATTCCATGACCGCCCCTTTCCTCTCCAGTCCTGACCGTCGCTTGCAGCGGCTGCTGCTCACCGGCGCGGCCGGTGGCCTCGGCAAGGTGCTGCGGGAGCGGCTCGTGCCATTTACCGAACGACTGCGCGTCTCGGACATCGCGCCCCTGGGCGAGGCCCGTGGCCCCCACGAGGAGGTCATGCCCTGCGACCTGGCCGACAAGACGGCCGTGCACGATCTGCTGGCAGGCTGCGACGCCGTGGTCCATCTGGGCGGCATCTCGGTGGAGCGGCCCTTCGAGCAGATCCTCGAAGCCAACATCAAGGGCATCTACAACGTCTACGAGGCCGCACGCCGGCAGGGCGTCGGGCGCATCGTGTTCGCCAGCTCCAACCATGTGATCGGCTTCTACAAGCAGACCGAGCACATCGACGCCACTGCCATGCGCCGGCCCGATGGCTACTACGGCCTGTCCAAGTCCTTCGGCGAGGACATGGCGCAGTTCTACTGGGACCGGTACGGCATCCAGACGGTGAGCATCCGCATCGGCTCCTCGTTCCCGGCACCGGCAAACCGCCGGATGATGAGCACCTGGCTCAGCTACGACGATCTCACGCGACTGGTGGAACGGTCGCTCTTCACGCCGGATGTGGGCCACACGGTGGTCTTCGGCGCCTCGGCCAACCGGGAGGTGTGGTGGGACAACCGCGCCGCCGCCCATCTGGGCTGGGTGCCGCAGGACGATTCCGAGGTCTTCCGCGCGCAAGTCGAGACCCAGCCACCGGTGGCGGCCGACGACCCCAACGCCATCTACCAGGGCGGCGCCTTCACTGCCCAGGGCCCCTTCGGAGACTGAGGCCGTGCAGGCATCCCGAGCCGAACTCGTCGTCGACGCGCGCCATGGCACCGGCGAGAGCCCGGTGTGGCATGTGGGCGAGCAGGCGCTCTACTGGGTGGACATCCCTGGCCGCACGCTCAACCGCTGGGCGGCGGCCGACGGCCACCGGCCGTGGGCCACGCCGCAGATGCCCGCCTGCATCGCCGCCGTGGCGGGCCGGCCCGGCCAGTGGCTGGCCGGCATGGAGGACGGCGTGCACACGCTTACCCTCGGCTCCGGCAGCCAGGCGCAGCTAACGGCCCTGGCACCGGTGCAGCATGTCGGCCCAGGCATGCGCTTCAACGACGGCCGCTGCGACCGCCAGGGCCGCTTCTGGGCCGGCACCATGCTGATGGACATGGGTGCGGCCGCCCGGGTCGGCGTGCTCTACCGGCTGGACGGCGCCACGCTGCAGCCGGTGCTGGACGACCTGATAACGCCCAACGGCCTGGCCTTCAGCCCGGACGGCCGCACGATGTACCTGTCGGATTCGCATCCCGAGGTGCAGGCCATCTGGGCCTTCGACTACGACCCCGACACGGGTACGCCTTCCAACCGCCGACTCTTCGTCGACATGACGCCGCTGCCCGGCCGACCCGACGGTGCCGCCATCGACATCGACGGCGGCTACTGGATCTGCGGCAACGACGCCGGTGTGGTGCACCGCTTCACGCCCGAGGGCCGGCTGGACCGCTCGCTCGAAGTGCCGGTGAAGAAGCCCGCCATGTGCGCCTTCGGCGGGTCTGCGCTCGACACGCTGTTCGTCACCTCGATCCGGCCGGCCGGCGATCTGTCGGATCAACCCCTGGCCGGCGGCGTGTTCGCGCTGCGGCCCGGCACGCAAGGCCTGCCCGAGCCAGCCTGGCGACCCTGAAGCGTCGAAGAACACACACCGCCACCACCGCCCATCCGGGAACAACGAGAGGAAGACAACATGACCAAGACCATCCGTTTCAAGACCACCCTGCTGGCCCTGGCCGCCAGCGTTGCGACGCTCGCGGCGCACGCCACCGAGTTCCGCTCGGCCGACATCCACCCCGACGACTACCCGACGGTCACCGCCGTGAAGTTCATGGGCGAGCGGCTCAAGCAGCTGTCGGGTGGCAAGCACAGCATCAAGGTGTTCAACAACAGCGCGCTGGGCAGCGAGAAGGACACCATCGAGCAGACCAAGATCGGCGCGCTGCAGATGGTGCGCGTGAACATCGCGCCCATGAACAACATCTGCCCCGAGACGCAGGTGCCGACCATGCCCTTCCTGTTCCGCTCCACGGACCACCTGCACAAGGTGCTGGACGGCCCGATCGGCGAGGACATCCTCAAGAGCTGCGAGAAGCAGGGCTTCATCGGCCTGGCCTTCTACGACAGCGGCGCCCGCTCGATCTACACCGCCAAGAAGCCGGTGCGCAGCCTGGCCGATGTGAAGGGCCTGAAGATCCGCGTTCAGCAGTCCGACCTGTGGGTGGCGCTGGTGGAGGCCATGGGCGGCAATGCCACGCCCATGCCCTTCGGCGAGGTCTACACGGCGCTCAAGACCGGGCTGGTGGATGCGGCCGAGAACAACTATCCATCGTACGAGAGCTCGCGCCACTTCGAGGTGGCCAAGTACTTCGCCAAGACCGAGCACTCGATGGCGCCGGAGATGCTGCTCTTCTCCAAGCGTGCCTGGGACCGCCTCTCGCCCGAGGAGCAGGGCTGGATCCGCCAGGCGGCCAAGGAGTCGGTGCCCTACATGCGCAAGCAGTGGGCCGAGCGCGAGGCCAAGTCGCTGGCGGCCGTGAAGGCTGGCGGCGCCGAGATCATCGAGATCGACAAGAAGCCCTTCGAAGCCGCCATGAAGCCCGTATACGACAAGTTCATCACCGACGCGCGGCTGAAGGACCTGGTCAAGCGGGTTCAGGACACGCAGTAAGCGCGCAGGGGTTGGCCCCTTCCCCCACTGGGGGAAGGCAGGGATGGGGGCCAG
>NZ_CAJYES010000255.1 GCF_913773995.1 uncultured Pseudacidovorax sp. | reverse complement strand
CTGGCCGCGGGCTCGGCTGCGGCCAAGGCCTCGCAGTTCGTCGTCTATCCCGAGGCGGGCCATGCCTTCCATGCGGACTACCGGCCCAGCTACGTCCAGGGCGCCGCGGAAGACGGCTGGAAGCGCGCCACGGCCTGGTTCAAGGCCAACGGCGTCGCCTGATCACCCGTCGTGGCGCCGGGCCGCCGACAATGGCGCCCGCCCGCCACCCGGACGCTCCGGCACGGGCCGCCTTCGGGCGGCTTTTTTTCGTCCGTTCCTCCCGTCTTGCCCGCACCCGATGAAGCTGCTCCAGATCCTGCTCGCCACCCTCGTCACCGGCATCGGGAGTGTCTGGATCGCCGGCATGCTGCTGCGCCTGGGCGTGCGGGGACGGACGCAGGATGCGGGGCATGGGCCTCAGCATCTGCTGAGCCTCGCCGCGGGCGCCTTGCTGGCGACGGCCTTCATGCACCTGCTGCCGGAGGCCTTCGAGAGCGGGCTGGAACCCTCGGTGCTGTTCGCCGTGCTGCTGGGCGGGCTGGTGCTCTTCTTCCTGCTCGACAAGGCCGAGCTGTGGCACCACGGGCATGAACACCACCACGGCCCCGCCGCCGACATTCATCCAGGAGCGGCGGCGCACGGGCACGACCATGCGGGTCATGGGCACAACCACGCGGGTCATGCGCATGTCCATGCCCCCGATGGCGGGGCGGGCCACGGTCACGCGCAAGGGCCCCGGGTGGGCGGCTGGGCGGTGCTGGCCGGCGACAGCGTGCACTGCTTCGGCGACGGCGTGCTCATCGCCTCGGCCTTCATGGCCGACACGCGGCTCGGGCTGTTGGCCGCGCTGTCGGTGTTGGCCCACGAGGTGCCCCACCACGTGGGCGATCTGGTGGTGCTGCGGCAGACCTCGCCAGATGCGCGCGCCGCGCTGATCAAGGTGTCGTTGGCCGGCACCGTCACGGCGCTGGGCGGCGTCCTGGGCTGGTGGCTGGTCGAGCGCCTGCATGGCTGGCTGCCGTACTTCCTGGTGCTGGCGTCGAGCAGCTTCGCCTATGTGGCCCTGGCCGATCTGATCCCGCAACTGCAGCGCAGGCTGGCCGCGCGCCAGACGGTGTTGCAGGTACTGTGGCTGCTGGCGGGCATCGTGCTGGTCACGGGCGTCAGTCGGCTCGCTCATGGCGATGAGCATGGGCATGTCCACGGCCTGGAAACCGAGCGGCCGGAAGGGGCCTCGGCGCCGCACCGGCACTGACGCCTTTGCGCGATCCGCCGACGCGGGGCGCCGCGATCAGGACGGCGGCTGCTCGCCGGGGCGCGGCGGCCGGCCCGGACCATGCGGTCCGTCCCGTCCGTCGCGGGGACCCGGTTGCGCCTCCCGTGCGCGCTGCTGGGCCTGCTGTTGCTGCTGGTGCATCTGCTCCTGCATGCGCTGCTGCGCCTCCCGTTGCTGCTGGCCCGCGCGCTCCTGCATCTGCTGTTGTTGCTGGCGCATCTGCTCCTGGGCCAACTGCTGCTGACGCCGGACCTGTTCCTGCAACTGTTGCTGCTGCTGGCGCGCCTGCTCCTGGGCCTGCTGTTGCTGGCGGCGTGCCTGTTCCTGGGCCTGCTGCTGCTGCCGGGCCTGCGCCTGCATCTGCTCCTGCTGGCGACGCGCCTGTTCTTGGGCCTGCTGTTGTTGCTGTTGTTGTTGCTGACGGGCCTGTTCCTGCGCCTGCTGCTGCATCTGGCGTTGCTGGTCGCGCATCTGGCTCTGCTGCCGCTCACGTTCTGCCTGGGCCTGCGCCTGGCGCTGGTCCTGCTGGGCGCGCACCTGTCGTTGCTGCTCCTCTGCTGCCTGCTGCTGGCGCCGTGCCTGGTCCTGCTGCTGGCGCTGCTGCATCTCCTGCTGGCGGCGGGCCATGTCGGCCTGCTGCCGCTGCGCCTCCTGCTGCTGGCGTTGCTGCTCCTGCTGGGCCTGTCGCATGCGGTCCTGCTGTTCGAGGCTTTGTGCCTGCGCCGCCTGCTGGCGCATCTGCATGTCCCGCTGCTGGTCGGCGAACTGCCGCTGCTGCTGGGCCTGCTGGCGCTGCATGTCCGCCATCCGGCGCTGCTCGTCGGCCTGGCGCTGCGCCATGTCGCGCATCTGCTGGTCGTGCTGCATCTGCTGCTGCATCAGTTGTGTCTGCCGCTGCTGCTCCTGGCTCTGGCGTGCGGCCTGCTCGGCCAACTCCCGCTGTTGCTGTTGCTGGACGGCCAGGATGCGTGGATCTGGACCGCCGGTAGGCGGGGCACCCCATGCGCGGGGTGGCGGGCCGTAGCCGGGAGCGGATGGAGGCATGTAGATGTTGTTGTTGTAGACCACGGCCGGCCGCTGCCAGTTCGGCGGCGGGCGGTCGCGTCCCCAACCACCCGGCGGCGGGGGCGGCGGCGGGCTGCCCCAGCGCAGGTCCCAATTGCGCCAGCCCCAGTCATGCCGCTGCAACGCCGAGCTGACGATGACACCGGCGCCGAAGGCCAGCGCGCCGACGATCACCGGCTGCACCGGCACCGGCTCGGCCACCTGCAGCGGGGGCGTATAGCTGTAGCCGTTGTAGTAGGGCACGGGGGCGCCGTACACGACCTGCGGGTCGTAGCGCGGCACGTAGACCACGTCGGGCTGCGTGGGTTCGATGGTGATGTAGGTCGGCGGCGGCTCGACCACGACAGGCGCGGACTGCACCACCACCCCGGGCTGCGCCGTGACCGCTTGCACCGGCGGCGCGCTGCTCTGCACCACCTTGAGCTGCGAGCTGCTTTTGAGCTCCCCGGCGCTGCGGGCGCGCTGGCGCATGACCTGGATGGCGTTCATCACGTCCGTCGGGTCGTTGTAGTACGCCTGGCCCAGGGCCGTCGTCCATGCGATGTTGCCGGCCATCTGGTCCAGCACGCGTCGGAAGGCGGTCAGGCCCTTCACGCTCGGATCCCAGGGCTGCTGATTGGCAGCATCGGCCAGGGGGCCCGCCTTGAGTTGCGGGTTCTGCATCAGCCACTGGTGGGCCGAGCTCACCTGGTCAGGATAGGTGGAGGCGGCCAGCACCTGCGCCACCAGCTTGTCCGGGTACAGCGCGATGGGCGCGACCAGCCGGTACAGCTCGTTGGCCGAAGGTGGCGTGTAGGCCGCAGGAACCGGCGCGGCGGCTGGCACGGCCTGGGCTGCGGGGGAAGGGGCCGGGGCGGGTGCCTGGGCCTCGGGCGACGGTGACGTCTGGTTGCAGGCGCCGAGCGCCAGGGCCAGCGTGAGGGCCGCCCACAAGGGGCGCAGTGCTGCGGCCGGGCGCGACGGTTGCGCGGCGGCGAGAGAAGGCAAGGCGGGCATGGTTGGAAGTCCCCATCGGTCGGCAGGACGAGAAGTCCTGCCGGTCCCTGGTCAACGGTGCCGCATCCGTCGCGGTGCACCTGCGGCGCCTCGGCTGTGTGACCAGGGGTGTCGATGAGTTTCGAATGCTGACGGGCTGCTTCTGCCAGCGTTGCCCGCGCGAGCCTGTAGGTCTTGGCGGCCAGACGACCTGCGGGAAGCTGACCGTCAGGTCTACTTGCCGCTCTCGGTGTACTTGGTGACGGCTTCGGCCGTCATGCTGTAGCCGCTGGCGCCCATCATCGAATCGTTGCGCTCGGTGCGCAGCGGCCCGCTGACCCACACGGCGTCCATGGCGCGGAACTTGACCGGCGTGCGCGGCCGCACGTGCAGGATCTGGTTGGCCGGCGGCGGCGGGGTGTGGATGCAGGCGCCGAAGTACGGCACAAGCAGGAACTCGCTCACCAGGCCCTTGCTTTCCTCCAGCGGCACCACGAAGCCCGGCAGGCGCACCTGCACGCCGTTGAGCGCGGCATTGGTGGGCGCGTTGTTGAGCACGTCCTGCATCTTCTGGAGCAACTCGGCGGCGCGGGGGTCGTTGTCCTCCAGCTTGCCGAGGTCGATGTCCTTGAAGTCCTTGGCCGGGTCCCAGCCGGGCGGCACCAGCTCGACCCAGGTGATCTGCTTGGCACCCGCGGCGGGCTTGGCGGGGCTGCTGCTCTTGCCGCCCAGCGGATTGGTGGCCGTGGTGGCTTCGGGCGCCGGGCCGGCAGCCAGGGCCGAGGCCATCATGAAAGCGGCGCCGACGCCGGCAAGCAGGGTGCGCAAAGAAATGGGCATGGTGTCAGATCCTGGGAGAAAGTCCGTCGGCAAGCGACAGGCGATAGGCCCGCCAGCCCGGCAGCAGGCTGGCCAGCCAGCCGGCGGCCAGCAGCGCACCGAGCAAGGTCCATTCGTTCAGTGTAGGAGCCGAGATCGTCAGCGCGAGGCCATAGCTCGATTGCAGCCATGGCCCCAGCAGGGCCAGGGCGATGGCGGCGGCGATGGCGCCGAGCAGCACGCCAAGGGCCGTGACCAGCGCCCCTTCCAGTGCCAACAGCGCCAGCACATGGCGCGCGCCCGCGCCCACGGCGCGCAGCACGGCCAGCTCGCGGCGGCGCTCGTTCAGGCCGGCCAGCACCACCGACACCAGGCCGGCCAGGCTCACGATGCCCACCAGGCCCGACAGCACCAGCAAAGCCTTCTCGCCCACGCCGACCACCTGCCACAGCTCGTCCAGCGCCACGCCGGGGAGGATGGCCATCAAAGGCTCCTCGGTATAGCCGGCCACCCAGCGCTGCACCGCGAACACGGCGGCGCGGCTCTTGAGGCCGACCAGCGCGGCGGTGACGTTCTTGGGGCTGAGGTCGAACTTGCGCACCTGCTCGGCCGGAATCGTGAGTCCCGGCACCGGCACGCCCGCCACCCAGTCGAGGTGGATGGCCTGCATGGCTTCCAGGCCGATGTGCACGGTGCGGTCCACCGGCGTGCCGGTGCGCGCCAGGATGCCGACCACGGTGAAGGGCTTGTCGGCATGCTCGGGCGAGAGCTCGCCGCTGCCGTGCGACAGCGTGATCTTCTGGCCCAGGCGGTAGCCCAGCTGTTCGGCCACGTCGGCGCCCAGCACGGCATCAAAGAGCTGCTCGAAGGGCTTGCCTTCCCGCATGACGAGCGGCTTGCGGTCGCCGTAGTGGAAGCGGCTGAAGTACTCGGGCGTGGTGGCCAGCACCGGAAAGCCGTGGTGCGAGTCGCCCAGCGAGATCGGCACCACCCAGGCGACGCCGCGGTGGGCCTGCAGATCCTGCACGCTCTTCCAGCCCATGTTGTTGGTGGCGGCGCCGATGCGGAACACCGAGTAGAGCAGCAGCTGCGTGCTGCCGGTGCGGGCGCCGACGATCAGGTCGGTGCCCGACACGGCCGACGAGAAGTTGTCGCGCAGCTCGGTGCGGATGCGCTCCACGCCCAGGAGCAGCAGCGTCGACAGCGCAATCGAGAACACGGTGAGCGCCAGCGTGAAGCGCCGGTTCCAGGCGCTGCGGGCGGCGATGGCGAGCAGCGTGTTCATGCGGTGGCGGTGGCCGTCGCGGCCCTGTTGAGCGAGGGCAGGTGCAGCTGGCGCGCAAAGCGCTGGGCGATGCGCGGATCGTGGCTGACCAGCACCAGCGCGCTGCCGGCCTCCTGGCAGGCGGCCATCAGCGTGTCGAGAAAGGCTTCGCGGCGCTCTTCGTCGAGGGCGGATGTCGGCTCGTCGGCAATCACCAGCTCGGGCCGGCCGACCAGCGCCCGCGCCGCGGCCACGCGCTGCTGCTGACCCACCGACAGCTGCAGTGCGCTGCGGTCCCAGAGCGTGGCGTCCAGGCCCATGCGGGCCAGCAGCGCCTCGGCCTGCGCGCGCGAGCCCTCGGCCCGGCGGCGCGGCGAGAAGCGCAGCGGCAGCAGCACGTTGTCCATCACGCTCAGATAGGGCAGCAGATTGAACTGCTGGAAGATGTAGCCCACATGGTCCACGCGCCGGCGGTCGCGGGCGCTGCCGCCCAGGCGCGACCAGTTCTGGCCCAGCAGTCGCACCTCGCCGGCATCGGCGAGCAGCACGCCAGCCAGCAGCGACAGCAGCGTGCTCTTGCCGCAGCCGCTGGGGCCGTACAGGAACACCGGCTCGTCGGCCGCCACGGCCAAATGGTCGATGTCGATGCAGGGCGCCGCCGCGCCGGGCCAGCCGAAGCGCAGGCCGCGGGCTTCGAGGACGGGGGCGGCGCTCACTTGTCCCAGGTCAGCCGCGTGGCGGGACGGCGCAGCACACGCTTGAACTGGCCCTGCGGCGCGACGATCTCGGATTCGATCTGCCGCAGGTTCTTGAACGCGTCGAACAGCTGCACCTCGATGTAGCGCACGCGCGAGGCATCGACGCAGTTGAAGGCGAAGCTGGCGTCCAGGTCGGCATGGTCGACGTCCTCTGCGGGCTTCGCAGCGGGTTTGGCTGCGGCCTTGGCATCGCCAACCTTGGCGCCGGCAGATGGCTTGGCCTCGGCCGGCTTGTCGCCGCTGAGCACGGGCGAATCGAGCTGCACCGGACCGAGCTTGCAGCCGGCCGCCGGATCGATCACGAAGAGCTGATCGGCCGCGCGCAGGCGCTTCGTCATGCTGGCCACGGCCTCGCGCTCGGCATCGGTGCGCGGCGCGCGCTCGAAGCCCAGAAGGCTGTCCAGCGGCGCCTCCATTTCGATGGTGACGGCGGTGCCTTCGATGGCGATGTCCAGCTCCAGCTTGCCATGCACATGGGCATGCTGGGCGCGGGGGGCGGGCTTCTGCTGGGCCAGGGCGGGCACAGCGGCGGTCGCGAGGCTCAAGGCGAACAGGGCGGTGAGGCGTCGAACGGTCATGCGGTTCACGGGTTGGGGCCGTGCCGGGTGGGCAGGCCAGGGGTGTTGCTCCATTCGCTCCAGCTGCCGGCATACAGCGCTGGCTCGGGCAGGCCGGCGATGCGGGCGGCCAGCACATTGGGCACGGCGCTCACGCCGCTGCCGCAGTGGTGGATCGCGCCGGTGCTGGCACGTTGGCCCAGCAGCGCCTCGAACTCGGCGCGCAGCTGGTCGGCGGGCTTGAAGCGGCCGTCCGGTCCGATGTTGTCCACGAAGGGCCGGTTCAGCGCGCCGGGGATGTGACCCGCGATCGGGTCCAGCGGTTCCACTTCGCCGCGGTAGCGCGGGGCGGCCCGGGCATCGACGATGGGGGCGGCGCCGCTGTCCATGGCGGCGCGCACGGCGGCGGTGTCGACCAGCTTCACGCGCGGCTCGCCCAGCACGAAATTGCTCTGGAAGTGCGCCGGCTCCTCACCGCTGGCGACGGGCAGGCCGGCGGCCTGCCAGGCCTGCAGGCCGCCATCGAGCACGGCGGTGGCCGCATGGCCGGCCCATTGCAGCATCCACCACAGCCGGCCGCAGTAGTTGGCGCCGTTGCGGTCGTAGACCACCGCCTGCATGTCGTTGGCAAAGCCGATGCTGCCGAGCCAGGCCGCGAATCGCTCGCGGCTGGGCAGTGGATGCCGGCCGCCGGAGGCCGGTCGGTCGGCCTCGTGCGCGACCAGCACGCGGCCGTCATGGCCGGGCGCTCCATGGCGGGCGCTCAGGTGCTGGTCCAGGTCGGCATGCAGCGCGCCGGGGATGTGGGCCTGCAGCCAGGCCTCGCGGCCGGCATGCGGCTTCATCAGGTCGAAGCTGCAGTCGAAGATCAGGAGCCGCGCGTGG
>NZ_CAJYES010000254.1 GCF_913773995.1 uncultured Pseudacidovorax sp. | reverse complement strand
GTCTACATCCACGGCCTGCGCAAGAAGCTGGGCGCGGACCTGATCCGCAACGTGCGCGGCGTGGGCTACATGGTCCCGAAGGAATGAATCGCCCGCGGCTGATGCGTTCGCTGCGGGCCCGGCTGCTGGCCTTTCTGCTGGCGGCGATCGTGCTGGCCGGTGGCATCCAGGCAGCAGTGACCTACCGCACCGTGCTGCGCGAGGCCGATGCCATCTTCGACTACCACATGCAGCAGATGGCGCTGTCGCTGCGCTCTGGCCTGCCGCCGAGTGCGGCCGTAAGCGGCCTGGGCCCTTCGGAGCAGAACTTCGATTTCGTGGTGCAGGTCTGGACGCAGGACGGCCAGCGCATCTTCGAATCCGCCGACGAGGCGCTGCTGCCGCAACTGGCCGTGCTGGGCTTCGCCGAGGTGAATGCGCGCGGCACCACCTATCGCGTGCTGTCGATGCAGACGCGTGGCCTGGTCATTCAGGTGGCGCAGGACATGGCGGCGCGCCGGCAGATGGCCGGCAGCCTCGCCTTGCGCACCGTCGCCCCCGTGGCGCTGATGGCGCCGCTGCTGATGCTCGTCGTGTGGTGGGTGGTGAGCGGCTCGCTGGCGCCCGTCTCTCGGGTGCGCAGTCAGGTGGCCTCGCGGCAGCCCGACGACCTGTCGCCCGTGGGCGAGGAAGGTCTGCCCGAGGAAGTGCGGCCGCTGGTCGCCGAACTCAATCTGCTCTTCGAGCGCGTGCGGCGGGCCTTCGACGCGCAGAAGCATTTCGTGGCCGATGCCGCGCACGAGCTGCGCTCGCCACTCGCGGCCCTCAAGCTGCAGGTGCAACTGCTGCGCCGCGCCAGCGATCCGGCGGCGCATGAGCAGGCCGTGCAGCGCCTGGCCGCCGGCATCGACCGGGCGACGCGGCTGGTCGAGCAGTTGCTGACCCTGGCGCGCAACGAGGCGCACGCCGCGGCGGGCGGCGAGGTCGTGGCTGTGGACCTGGCGGCGCTGGCCCGCGAGGCCATCGCGGATGCGGTGCCCGGCGCCGAATCCCGGCGCATCGACCTGGGGCTGGCACGCGCGGACGCCGTTTCCGTCGCCGGCCATGTGGATGCGTTGCGCATCCTGCTGCGCAACTTGCTGGACAACGCCGTCAAGTACACGCCCGAAGGCGGTCGCGTGGACGTGACCGTGCAACAGAACGAGGGCGGCGGCGCGGCGCTGATGGTCGAGGACTCGGGCCCCGGCTTGGACGAGTCGGATCGGGAGCGGGTGTGGGACCGCTTCTATCGCGCCCCGGACGCTGGCGCGTCGGGCAGCGGATTGGGGCTGGCCATCGTTCGCTCAGTGGCGCAACTGCACGGTGCGGATCTGGCGCTGGACCGCTCGCCTGCGCTGGGCGGGCTGCGGGTGCGGGTGCAGTTTCCGGTTTGAGCTGCAGCCCCCGCAGCCTACGGCGCGGACAGCGACCACGGCGCCCGGGGTTCAGGGCTCGGCCCGCCACAGGCCGGGATAGTCGTGGACCAGGCCTTCGGCGCCCACCTGAAGCTCCGCCTCAAAGCCCACGGTCGGCGCCCGGTAGTGGTAGCGCGATGCATCGAGCCGGCGGTAGCTCTGCGGCAAGGGCTGCAGCCTGCGTGTCGATGGATCGAACCACGCAGCAGGCACCTCCCCCTGTTGTCCGGGCGCCAAACGCAGTCGGCGCAAGGGCAGCAAGTTGGTCGCCGGTGTGAAGCCGAGGTCCACATCGATGCAATGGGTGACGGAGGGTACGAGGGTGCCGTTGAACTGCCACCCTTGTTGTGTGTCGTGGAGGATCGACCAACAGACGTCTTCGTCGCCCACCCAGCCTTCGATGTGCGCAGACCGCGTGTGCCAGCGTGCATCGCATACCACCTCATACGACAGCCGTGACGTGAGGCCACTTTCGTCGCGGAATATGGCGCAACCCTCGAGCCGGCCTCTTTCACCGTCATGACGCACGCGGAAGGCATCGTGCCCAGGCCGGTCGAGCCGGCGCCAGATCAGGGTAGCGAAGACATGCGTAGCGGTCATGCGTTTCTTGACAGTAGCGCTGTGGCGGGAATCGGCTCACCCGATGTTGTTCAACTTTTCGAGGCGATCCGAATCCGAAAGTAGATCCTCGATGAGGTCTGCCTCTACGGGTTTCGACAGAAAGTAGCCCTGCATTGCATCGCATCTTGAATGCTTCAATATGCGGAATTCGGCCTCACTTTCCACACCCTCTGCAATGACACGATAGTCCAACGCGTGCCCCAGGTCTATCAGGGACTGGACGAATTTTCTCGACCTGAGATCGCTCTCGATCGTTCTGATGAGAGATTGATCGATCTTGATGATCTTTACCGGCAGTTCTCGCAGGCACGAGAGGTTGCAGTAGCCCATTCCAAAGTCATCGAGCGATATTTCTGCCCCTAGATTTTGAATTTGGGCGAGAGCCGATTGTGTGTCCGGGATCGTCATCACAGCTGTTTCCGTGCATTCGATGTGCAGTCTCGAGATGCTCACCCCGCACTCCTGGCAAATTCTGACAAGATCGGAGACAAAGCTTTCTTCTTCAAGGTTCCTGGAGGATACATTGACAGCGACAATCAGATCGAGCCCATGTTCCAACCAAGTGCGAGTTTGGTTCAGCGCAGTTCTCAAGGCCCACCGGGTAAATTCGTGAATCAATGCCCCGTTTTCGACCAGTGGAATAAATTCAGCCGGCGAGATGTCTCCCAGCTCGGGATGTTTCCAGCGGGCGAGCGCCTCTACACCTGTAAATTGCCGCTGGCTCACATTGAACTTGGGTTGGTAGACCAGACGGAACTCATTGTTCTTGATGGCCGTGGACGCATCCTTGAGAAGCCTGTACGCTCTTTGATGTGCTGCGTCTGCCGTCGCATCGTGCCAGGCGAATCGTCGTTTCAACTTGTGCCGCGTGTACAGCGCGGCCGAAGCCATCCGCAATATATCAACCGGAGTGCTCGAATCTTGCTTGAGTTCAACAAGTCCGGCAGTCGGAAAAATCTCTATGGCGCGCGTGTCGAACTCGAGAATGCCTTTCAGACCATGAAGAATTTCTTGTGCTTCTGCCTCCCACTCGGTCCGGTTTTCCCCGCACAAGGCCAAGCATAGTCTCATTTCCCCGACGTGGTAGATGGTTGTCGGGTGCTTCAGCAGGCCTTTCAGCTTGGTGGAGACGGCTATTATCAATGTTTCAAGTACATGAGCGCCGACGACACGCGCCTCATTGAGCATGCTTTCGTGGTCCATCACCTCGATAAGCGCGAAGGCGCCCGCTTTGAGGCTGCCATTCCCGAGGTCATCAAAAAGCTGCGAGCGATTTGGCAGTCGGGTATATGCGTTGATCAATCCCGCCTGTTGATGCAGTTCGATCTGGCTGACTGTCAATCGAGCAAGTGTCGTTAATTGAGTACGCTCGACTGAGTTCAGACTCCGAGGTGTGTCGCCGATGATGCAAAGAGTCCCCAGTGCATGACCATTGGACAGAACCAAAGGCGCTCCAGCATAGAATCTGATGAATGGAGATCCAGTGACAAGCGGGTTGTTGAAAAACCGCTCGTCCTTTGTGGCATCTTCTATGACCAAAACATCGGCAGCCTGAATGGCGTGTGCACAGAACGATGACTTTCTATCGGTCTCTCGAATGGACAAGCCAAATCGTGATTTGAACCATTGGCGATCAGCATCTACAAGCGAAACGAGGGAGATCGGCACATGGAATATCTGACTGGCCAGTTCAGTGATCCGGTCAAATGCAGGACTGTCTGCGCTATCCAGAAGATTGGAGCAAGCCAGAGAATGCAGTCGCTGTTTCTCGTCATCCGTGGGCAGTGGCGACATCGAAGACATACGTTCAGTTACAACAAGCAATGTTTGGCTTCTAGCTCGAACCCCAACCAAAGTCAACGTTGAGCGGCCTCGGCGCGAGCGCCTCGTCGGCGATGAGGTCGAAGTCATGCTGGCCGAAGACGCCGACGAGGCCACCCACTGCGCGCTGGCGTCCGCCTTCCATGGAGAGAGCTCAGCCTTTTCCGGTCGGCCCCGGTTGGGCGGGCTGGGCGGGGCTCAGCCGGTCAAGGCGCAGTCGTTGCCGGTCATCCGAGATCATTCGGGCTGCCATGAAGACAGCGCCGACGCAGGCCAGTCCGCCCGCTCCCGTGAGCAGCAACAGAAGAACGATCTGGTACTTCGCCGCGTCGATGGGGTCCATTCCCGCGAGCAACTGCCCGGTCATGATGCCGGGCAGGGTGATGATGCCGGCGGCCGACATTTGGTTGATGATCGGAATGATCCCGCGTCGGATGGACGTGCAAACCAGCTCCTGCAATGCCGTCTTCATCGGCAGGCCCAGGGCCAGCTGGGCTTCGACACCGGACCGGTGCAGGGCAATGCCGTCGAAGAAGGTGTCCAGTCCCAGGCTGGCTGCATTGAGCACGCTTCCCAGCACGATGCCCAGGAGCGGGATCGCGTAGCGCGGGTCATGCCAGGGGTCCGGCCGGATCGCCGTGAGCAACGTCAGCAGCACGGTGGCCGCGCTGGATACCGCCACTGTGGCGGCGGCGATACCGAAGTTGCCTCCGTTCGACAGCCGCCAGCTTGGTCTGACCGCCACCTCGCGTGCCGCGGCGGCGACCATGACGAGGGCGACCAGCGCGGTCGCCAGTGGAGACTGCTTCTGGAACACGAGTCTCAACACCCAGCCCACCAGCAGCAGCTGCACCGCCAT
>NZ_CAJYES010000253.1 GCF_913773995.1 uncultured Pseudacidovorax sp. | reverse complement strand
CCCACGCTCCCCACACAGCCACTTCGCGCAAGACCCGGCAAGCCTCACTGCCTAAGCTGACCCCTATCCAACATGGCATTCGTTCGCAGCACCGCAGACGCCCGCACCAGAAGCACCTCATGGCCATCATCGAGTCGACCATCTCCCCCGGCAGCGACGCCTTCGAAGCCAACCGCGCCGGCATGCTCACCCTCATCGAGCGCGTGCGCACCTACCGGCAACGCAGCATCGCCACCTCCGCCAAGTCCCGCGAGCGCTTCGAGAAGCGTGGCCAACTGCTCCCGCGCGAGCGCCTGGCCCTGCTGCTCGACCCCGGCACGCCCTTCCTCGAGATCGGCGCCTTGGCGGGCCTGGGCCTCGACAACCCCGACCTCGACCGCAGCGTCCCGGGCGGCGGCGTCATCGGCGGCATCGGCTGGGTCAGCGGGGTGCGCGTCATGGTCAATGCGTCGGACTCCGGCATCGACGCCGGCGCCCTGCAGCCCATGGGCATCCCCAAGCAGCTTCGCATGCAGGAGCTGGCCCTGGAGAACAAGCTGCCCTACGTGCAACTCGTGGAGTCGGCCGGCGCCAACCTCATGACCTACAAGGTCGAGGAATTCGTCACCGGCGGCAGCCTGTTCCGCAATCTCGCACGCATCTCCGCGGCCGGCCTGCCGGTGGTCACCGTCACGCATGGCTCGTCCACCGCGGGCGGCGCCTACCAGACGGGCTTGTCCGACTACATCATCATGGTGCGAGGCCGCTCCAGGGCCTTCCTGGCCGGGCCGCCGCTGCTCAAGGCCGCCACCGGCGAGATCGCCACCGAGGAGGAACTGGGCGGCGCGCTTATGCACACCAGCATCTCGGGCCTCGGCGACTACCTGGCCGAGGACGACCGCGACGCCATCCGCCTGGCCCGCGAGATCCTGGCCAACATCGACTGGCAGCGCAGCGTGCCGGCCGAGCCTGCGCGCAACTTCAAGCCGCCACGCCACGACGCGGAGGAACTGCTGGGCATCATGCCCATGGACCACAAGCGGCCCGTGGACATGAAGCAGGTCATCGCCCGCATCGCCGACGACTCCGACTTCCTCGAATTCGGCCAAAACTACGGCGGCGCCACCGTCGTCGGCCACACCAAGATCGAAGGCATGCCGCTGGGCATCGTCACCAACAACGGGCCCATCGACCCGGCCGGGGCCGCGAAAGCCACGCACTTCATCCAGGCCTGCTGCCAGTCGCGCACGCCCATCCTGTACCTCAACAACACGACCGGCTTCATGGTGGGGCGCGCCTACGAAGAGGCCGGCATCATCAAGCACGGTTCCAAGATGATCCAGGCGGTGACCAATGCGACGGTGCCGCAGATCACGATCTACTGCGGCGCCTCCTTCGGTGCCGGCAACTACGGCATGTGCGGCCGCGGCTTCCACCCGCGCTTCTGCTTCAGCTGGCCCAACGCCAAGACGGCCGTGATGGGCGGCGAGCAGGCGGCGCAGACGATGGTCAACGTGACCGAGGCCGCCATGAAGCGCAAGGGTGGCCAGGTGGACCACGCGAAGCTGGCTGAGCTGGAGCGCCGCATCGTCGAGCGCTTCGACAGCCAGATGAGCGTGTTCACCACCAGCGCGCACCTGCTGGACGACGGCGTGATCGACCCGCGCGACACCCGCGCCGTGCTGGCCAACGTGCTGGCCATCTGCCGCGATGCCGAACAGCGGCAGCCGCAGGCCATGCAATTCTCCGTGGCCCGGCCATGACCTCCCGCGACCGATCGAACACCCACCCCATGACCGCCGAAACCTCTTCGCGCACGCCCTTCCGCAAGATCCTCATCGCCAACCGCGGCGAGATCGCGCTGCGCATCATCCGCAGCGCCCGTGCGCTGGGCTACCGCACGGTGGCCGTCCATTCCACCGCCGACGCCGGGGCGCGGCATGTGCGCGAGGCCGACCAGGCGGTATGCATCGGCGATCCGCTGCCGGCGCAGAGCTACCTGCGCATTCCCGCGCTGATCGAGGCGGCGCGCCGCAGCGGGGCCGACGCGGTGCACCCGGGCTACGGCTTCCTGGCCGAGAACGAGGACTTCGCCCAGGCCTGCCATGACGCCGGGCTGGTCTTCATTGGCCCCTCGGCCGAGGCGATCCGCGCCATGGGCAACAAGGCCGGCGCCAAGGTGCTGATGCAGGCCGCCGGCGTGCCGTGCATTCCCGGCTACCAGGGCGAAGACCAGAGCGAGGCGCGCCTGGCCGACGAGGCCGGGCGCATCGGCTTTCCGGTCATGATCAAGGCCACGGCCGGTGGCGGGGGGCGCGGCATGCGGCTGGTGAACAGCGCGGCCGAGTTTCCGGAGCTGCTGCGCAGCGCCCGCTCCGAGGCGCAGAGCGCCTTCGGCGACCCCGAGGTGATCCTGGAGCGCGCCATCGTGCGGCCGCGGCATATCGAGATCCAGGTCTTCGCCGACCGCCACGGCCATGCGATCCACCTGGGCGAGCGCGACTGCTCGGTGCAGCGCCGGCATCAGAAGCTGATCGAGGAGGCGCCATCGCCCGCGGTCGACGCCGACCTGCGTGCGCGCATGGGCGCCACCGCCGTGGCCGCCGTGAAGGCCATCCGCTACGAAGGCGCGGGCACGCTCGAGTTCCTGCTTGACGCCGAGGGCCGCTACTACTTCATGGAGATGAACACGCGGCTGCAGGTGGAGCATCCGGTCACCGAAGCCATCACCGGCCTGGACCTGGTGGCCCTGCAGTTGCGCGTGGCGGCGGGCGAGCCCCTGGGCATCGCGCAGGACGATGTGCGCTTCAGCGGCCACGCCATCGAGGTGCGCCTGTGCGCCGAGGACGCCGATCAGGGCTTCATGCCCCAGAGCGGCACCATGGCCCTGTGGCAGATGCCGCCGCAGTTGCGGGTGGAGCATGCGCTGCAGTCCGGCGCCGAGATCCCGCCGTACTACGACTCGATGATCGCCAAGCTCGTCGCCCATGGCGACAGCCGCGAGGACGCACGACATCTGCTGATGGCCGGTCTGGAAGATGCGGTGGCGCTGGGCGTGACCACCAACCAGGCCTTCCTGCACCGTTGCCTGGGCCATGACGTCTTCGCGGCCGGTGGTGCGACCACCGCCTTCATCGCCGACCACCAGGACGTATTGCTGACGCCCGATGCGGCCCTGCGCGCGCGCGCGGCCGCCATCGCGGCGGTGCTGTTGTACGAGACCACCGCGGCGGCGCAGGCCGCCGGCCAGCGGCGCCTGGCGCCCAGCCTGCCCATCGGCATGCGCCTGCAGGTGGCGGGTGAGGCGGTGGCCGCCAGCGTCGTGCTGACCGAGGGGCGCCACTTCGCCGTCGGCATCGGCGAGGCCACCTACCGCATCGCGCTCGACGGGATCGAGCAACACCATGCGCGCTTCACCTGCGACGGCCTGCAGGAGAGCGCCGCCTTCCACCGGGACGGCGCCACGCTGCTGCTGCACTACGCCGGCCTGCCGATCCGCATCGAGGACCGCACCCGCGCCGCAACGGCGCGCCAGGGCGAGGCGGGCGGGGACGGCAAGGTGCGCGCTTCCATGAACGGCCGAGTGGTGGCGGTACTGGCCGCCATCGGCGACATGGTGCAGCCCGGCCAGCCGGTGCTCACGCTGGAGGCCATGAAGATGGAACACGTGCATGCCGCGCCCGTGGCGGGCCGGTTGGTCGCACTGCATGTGAAGACCGGGGACCAGGTGGCGGCGAGCCGCGTCGTCGCCGAGATCGAGGCGGTGACTGAGGCCGTACCCGCCTGAGCGGGCTGGCGGCCGCGCGCCGCCGTTTCATTCCTTACAGCGAGACATCCATGACAGAGAACGCAGCGCCTGCCGCGGCGCCCGCCGTGCTGTGCGAGAAGCGGGGCCATGCCCTGTGGGTCATCCTCAACCGGCCCGACAAGCGCAATGCCATCAACAAGGAGGTCGTCGCGGGCATCCGCGAGGGCTGGCGGCGCGCCCATGCCGACCCCGAGGTGCGCGTGATCGTGCTCACCGGGGCTGGCGACAAGGCCTTCTGTGCGGGGGGCGACCTGCAACCGGGCGCCGGCTTCGCCTTCGACCTCTCGCGGCCCAACATCGACTACGCCGACCTGCTGCGCGAGGTGCAGAACGCCACGCTGCCGAGCATCGCGCGCATCAACGGCACCTGCATGGCCGGCGGCATCGGGCTGCTGTGCATGACCGACATGGCCGTGGCAGCGGAGCAGGTGCAGTTCGGCCTGCCCGAGGTCAAGATCGGCCTCTTTCCCATGCAGGTGCTGAGCCTGCTGCAGGACCTGGTGCCGCGCCGCGTGCTGCGCGAGTGGTGCCTGAGCGGTGAGCCCTTCAGCGCGGCGGAGGGCCGCGCGGCCGGCCTGCTCAACCATGTGGTGCCCGCGGCCGAACTGGATGCCAAGACCGAGTGGCTGGTCGACCGCCTGGCCGACAAGTCGCCGACGGCGCTGCGCCGCGGCAAGTACGCCATGCGGGCGATGGCCGCCATGTCCTTCGACGAAGGCATTGCCTACACCGAGAGCCAGATCGCACTGCTCGCCATGACCGAGGACGCGCGTGAGGGTCTGGCCGCCTTCAACGAAAAGCGAAAGCCCGTGTGGACGGGCCGCTGAGCCTGCCGATGCGGCCGCGGCCCCGGGTCGATACCGACCCGGACAGCGTGTAGACGCAAGAGGCCGAAGAACCCCTTTGCTAGCCTTTCTTCGCCGCCCGCAACCGGCGCGAAGACCTCTGAGACACCCATGACCGAGCCCGTCGTTTCCCTTGCACGCCATGGCGACATGGCCGTGCTGACCATCGCCAACCCGCCCGTCAACGCACTGTCGAAGGCGGTGGTGGCGGGCCTGGCCGAGGCCGTGCAGGCCTTCGAGGCCGACCGCAGCTTTGACGGCCTGCTGGTGCACTGCACGGGCCGCACCTTCGTGGCGGGCGGGGACATCGGCAGCTTCGACGATCCGGCCTTCTCGGCCGCGCCCTACAACCGCACCCTGGCTCGCATCGAGGCCCAGGACCGCCCGGTGGTAGCCGCGCTGCATGGCACGGTGCTGGGCGGCGGTCTGGAGCTGGCCCTGGCCTGCCATGCCCGCGTGGCGCTGCCGGGCACGCAGTTCGGGCTGCCCGAGGTCAAGCTGGGCCTGCTGCCGGGCTCGCTGGGCACGCAGCGCCTGCCGCGCGCGGTGGGCGTCCGGCTGGCGCTGGACATGGTCTCGACCGGCCGCAGCCTGGATGCCGAGGCCGCACGCGACGCGGGCATCGTCGACGACGTGCGTGCGGGCGATCCGCTGGCCGTGGGGCTGGCCTACCTGGTCGAGCTGCGGGCACGTGGCGACGCGGTGCGGCGCCTGAGCGCGCAGCCAGTGCCCGACGAGGGCCTGCCAGCCGACTTCTTCGCGCAGGCGCTGCAGGCCGCCGCGCAGCGAAAGCCCTTCCATCCTTCCGCGCGCAGCATCGTGCTGGCGGTGCAGGCGGCGGCCACGCAGCCCTTTGCCGAGGGCGAGGCCACCGAGGCGCGGCTGTTCGAGCAGCTGCGCGTGTCGCCCGAATCGGAGGCCCTGCGGCACCTGTTCTTTGCCGAGCGCCAGGCCGCGCGCATTCCGGGCCTGCCGCGCGACACGGCGTTGCGGCCGGTGCGCCGCGTCGGCATCCTCGGCGCCGGCACCATGGGGGGCGGCATCGCGATGAACTTCGCCAATGCCGGCTTGCCGGTCACGCTGGTGGAGGCGTCGGCCGAGGCGCTGGCGCGGGGGCTGGGCATCATCCGCCGCAACTACGAAGCCAGTGCCGCCAAGGGCCGCATGACGAGCGCTCAGGTGGAACAGCGCATGGCGCTGCTGCACGGCACGCTCGACGACACCGCGCTGGCTGATTGCGACCTGGTCATCGAGGCGGTGTTCGAGGACATGGCCCTCAAGCAGCAGGTCTGCGCGCGGCTGGGTGCCGTGTGCAGGCCGGGCGCCATCATTGCCACCAACACCTCGACGCTCGACGTGGACGCACTGGCCGAGGCCACCGGCCGGCCGGCCGACGTGGTGGGCCTGCACTTCTTCAGCCCGGCCAACGTGATGCGCCTGCTGGAGGTGGTGCGCGGCGCGCGCACCGCGCCCGACGTGCTGGCGACGGCGATGCAGCTCGCACGCACCATCCGCAAGGTGGCGGTGGTCTCGGGCGTGTGCTACGGCTTCATCGGCAACCGCATGGCCGAGGTCTACATGCGCGAGGCCGAGTTCCTGTTGATGGAAGGTGCGAGCCCTTCGCAGGTCGATGGCGCAGTCGAGGCGCTCGGCATGGCGATGGGCCCGTTCCGCATGCTCGACATGGCCGGCATCGACGTGGGGGCCCGCACCGTCATCGAGTACGGCAAGGCCGGCGGGCTGCCGCCGGACGACAGCTACCGCGCCATGGTGCGCCGGCTCTACGAACTGGGCCGCTTCGGCCAGAAGACCGGCGCGGGGTACTACCGCTACGAAGGCCGCACGCCGGTGGACGACCCCGAGGTCGCACGCATCGCGGCCGATTTGGCCGCAGCCCACGGCATCGCGCACCGCACGGACATCGGCGCGCCGGAGATCGTGGAGCGGCTGCTGTATCCACTGATCAACGAAGGCGTGCGGATCCTGGAGGAGGGCATCGCCTACCGGCCAGGCGACATCGACATCGTTTGGACCGCCGGCTATGGCTTTCCCGAGCACCTGGGCGGGCCGATGTGGTGGGCCGACGCGCTGGGCCTGGCCACCGTGGCCGACCGCCTGACCTTCTACGGCCGCACCCGCGGCGACCGCTTCGGCTACTGGCGCGTGGCGCCCTTGCTGTCGGAGCTCGTTCGCAGCGGTCGGCGCCTGTCCGACGGGCTTCCCGGCTGAGCGCCGCCCGACCATCTCACGCATCACCCACATCGGAGACACGCCATGGAAGACCTCACCCTCATCGACGGATTGCGACGCCAGCTCGCCGAGCGGCCGGACGCCACCGCCTACCGGCAGGGCGAGCGGCGGCTCAGCTACCGCGACATCGAGGCCTTCACCAACCGGCTGGCCAACGCCCTGGCCGGTGCGGGCGTGGGACGCGGCTCGCGCGTGGCGGTGCTCACCAAGCAGCATGTCGAATGCATCCTGGTGACGCTGGCTGCCTGCAAGCTGGGGGCCGTGTGCATGCCGGTCAACTGGCGGCTGGCGGCCAAGGAGGTGGAATACATCGTCAACAACGGCGAAGCGCCATTCCTGATGGCCGATGCCGAGTTCCTGCCGCTGCTGGAGAAGGCCGACCTGCCGGGCGTGCGCATCCGCGTGTGCACCACCGAGGGCACGGCACTGCCTTCGCTCGCCCAGTGGTGCGCCGGCCAGTCCGACCATTTCGAGCCGGTGGCCGCGGACACGCATGACGCGGCGCTGCAGCTCTATTCCTCAGGCACTACGGGCCTGCCCAAGGGCGTCGTGCTGACGCATGCAGGGCTGCTTTCCACTTCGCGGGTGGTGTCGCGCGAATGGAAGTTTGACCACCGACATGTGCTGGGCAACCCGTTGCCGGTCTTCCATGTGGCGGGCATGACGATGCTGCTGCTGACGCTCTACACGGGCGGCCAGACCTCGTCGTACCCGGAGTTCGATCCGCGCGGCTACCTGCGTGCCATCGGCGAGCACGGCATCACCCACACCTTCGTGGTGCCGGCCATGATCCTGTTCATGCTGCAGGTGCCCGAGGCCAAGTCCTTCGACTTCAGCCGGCTGCAACTCGTCGCCTACGGGGGCTCCCCGGTGAGCGAGTCGGTGCTGCACCAGGCCTTCGAGGTGTTTGGCTGCGACTTCCTGCAGGTCTATGGCCTGACGGAGGTCTCCGGCCCGGCCACCTTCCTCTTTCCCGAGGACCACCGCGCCGGCGATGCCGAACTGCTGCGTTCGGCGGGCCGACCCATCGGTGGCGGGCGCCTGCGCATCGTCGATCCCATCGACCTCAAGGACCTTCCCGACGGCCAGGTGGGCGAGATCTGGATCGAGTCCGACCGCAACCTCAAGGAGTACTGGCGCAACCCCGAGGCCACGGCCGCCGCCTACCCGGAAGGCCGCAATGCCAATGGCGGCTGGTTCCGGTCGGGCGACGCGGGCTATGTCAAGAACGGCTATCTCTACATCAACGACCGCATCAAGGACATGATCGTCTCGGGCGGCGAGAACATCTATCCGGCCGAGGTGGAGAACGTGCTGATGCGTCATCCGGCTGTGGCCGACGGCGCCGTCATCGGCGTGCCCGACCCGACCTGGGGCGAATCGGTTAAGGCCTGCGTGGTGCTGCGCCCGGGGGCCACGGCCGATGCGCGCGCCATCATCGACTTCATGCGCGAGAACCTTGCGCACTACAAGTGCCCGAAGACCATCGACATCGTCGAGATGCTGCCACGCAACCCCAGTGGCAAGGTGCTCAAGCGCGTGCTGCGCGAGCCCTACTGGAAAGGCCAGACGCGGGCCGTGAGCTAGGCGCGCATCCCGGGCGCACGAAGAGGCGCCTGTTCCCATCCACAACGGAGACAAGCATGCTGAAGAAAATCGCCATGGCCGCCACCGCGGCTGCGGCCTGCTGGCTCGCGCCACAGGCCTTCGCGCAGGACAAGCCGATCAAGATCGCGCTCATTGCCAGCAAGACCGGGCCGTCCGAGGCCTATGCCCGCGACACCGAGCGGGGGCTGCGGCTGGGCCTCGAATACCTCACCCAGGGCTCGATGACGCTGCTCGGCCGCAAGATCGAGCTGATCGTCAAGGACGACCAGATGAAGCCCGAGCTGTCCAAGGCGATGCTCACCGAGGCGCTGGCGGACGACAAGGCCGACATCGCCATCGGTACCTCCTGGTCCGGCGGCGCGCTCTCGATGGCGCCGGTGGCCGAGGAGTACGGCAAGCTGCTCATGGTCGAGCCGGCCATCGCCGATTCGCTCACGGGCTCGGCCTGGAACAAGTACCTCTTTCGCGCCAGCCGCAACTCGTTCCAGGACGCCCTGGCCAGTGCCGCGGCGCTGAAGGATGGCGACAACGTCGCCTTCCTGGCGCCGGACTATGTCTACGGCAAGGACGGCGTGAAGGCGGCCAAGGAGGCGCTGGCCGCCACCAAAAAGAAGGCGACCGTGGTGCACGAGGAGTACATCCCGCTGTCCACCACCGACTTCACCGCGCCCATGCAACGCATCTTCGACCGCATGAAGGACGTGCAGGGCAAGAAGTACCTGGTGGTGATCTGGGGCGCACCCAATCCCATCCGCAAGATCTCGGAGCTCAACCCGGGCCGCTACGGCATCGAGTTCCTTTCCATCGGTGGGGCCAACCTCGAGAACGCCAAGCCCTGGCGCGGCCTGGACATCACCGGCGGCACCTTCTACTACTACGACTTCCCCAAGAACCCGATGAACGACTGGCTGGTGGCCGAGCACCGCAAGCGCTACCAGATGCCGCCGGACCTGTTCACCGCGGGCGGCTTCGTCACGGCGGCGGCCATCGTGGCTGGGGTGAAGAAGGCCAACTCGGTCGACACGCCCAAGCTCATCGCCGCCATGGAGGGCATGGAGTTCGACACGCCCAAGGGCAAGATGACCTTCCGCAAGGAAGACCACCAGGCGCTGCAGTCGCAGTACCAGTTCCGCATGAAGAAGGCGCCGTCGAACGAGTGGGACCTGTTCGAGCTGGTGCGCGAGATCCCGGCGTCCGAGATGCCGCTGCCGATCACCGTCAAGCGCTGAGCGCATGCACGACGCGACAGCGCAAGTCCGCCCGCCTGAAGCGCGTGCGCCGGTCCTGGAAAGCCGGGGACTGGGCATACGCTTCGGCGGCCATGCCGCGGTGGACGACGTGAGCGCGGCCTTCCATGCGGGAACGCTGACGGCCATCGTCGGGCCCAACGGGGCCGGCAAGACGACCTACTTCAACCTGCTGTCGGGCCAGCTGCCGGCCACGGCCGGCCGGGTGCTGCTGCATGGCGAAGACGTCACCCGGCTCGACGCCGCGCGACGCACGGCCCGCGGCATCGGCCGCGCCTTCCAGCTCACCCACCTGTTTCCGCGACTGAGCGTCCTGGAGAACGTGCGCCTGGCGGTGCAGAGCCGCCACCGCGCCGGCTTCAACATGCTGGCCGTGTGGCGCAGCCGGGCCGACCTGGTGGAGCAGGCGCGCCACCAGGTGCAGCA
Organism: uncultured Pseudacidovorax sp.; assembly: GCF_913773995.1. GTDB lineage: Bacteria > Pseudomonadota > Gammaproteobacteria > Burkholderiales > Burkholderiaceae_C > Xenophilus. The sequence continues at coordinate 21,808 of NZ_CAJYES010000253.1, read as the reverse complement.
GGTCGGCCTGGCCGCGCGCCTGGACGAGCAGGCGGCGCGGCTGTCGCACGGCGACAAGCGCAAGCTGGAGGTCGCCATCCTGATGGCGCTGGAGCCGCGGGTCGTCATGCTCGACGAGCCCACGGCCGGCATGAGCGTGGACGAGGTGCCCGTCATCCTGGACCTGATCGCCCGCCTCAAGGCGCAGGGCGACCGCACGATCCTTTTGGTGGAGCACAAGATGGACGTGATCCGTTCGCTGGCCGACCGCATCGTCGTGCTGCACAACGGCCGACTGGTGGCTGACGGCATGCCCGCCGAGGTGATGGCCTCGGCCGTCGTGCAGGAGGCCTACCTCGGCGTGCGCCGCCAGCGCACGGCGCGCAGGGAGGTGGCCCATGCATGAGATGCCGGAGCCGAAGACGGGCGACGACGCGCTGCTGTCGCTCACCGGCGTGCACACCCATATCGGCGAATACCACATCCTGCAGGGCGTGGATCTGCAGGTTCCGCGCGCCGGCCTGACGGTGCTGCTGGGCCGCAACGGCGCCGGCAAGAGCACCACGCTGCGCACGATCATGGGCTTGTGGCACGCCAGCCGCGGCGCGCTGCGCTTCGACGGCGAGGACATCACCGCCGCGCGTACGCCGGACATCGCACGCCGCGGCATCGCCTTCGTTCCCGAGGACATGGGCGTGTTCGCAGGGCTCACGGTGCAGGAGAACCTGCGCCTGGCGGCCATCGGCGGGCGCTTCGACGAGGCGCGGCTGGACTGGATCTTCGACCTGTTCCCGGCGCTCAAGCGCTTCTGGTTGCGGCCGGGCGGCACGCTGTCGGGCGGCCAGAAGCAGATGGTGGCCATCGCCCGCGCCATCATCGAGCCGCGCAAGCTGCTGCTGATCGACGAGCCCACCAAGGGCCTGGCGCCGGCCATCGTCGACAACCTGGCCGATGCCTTCGAGGCCCTGAAGGCCCGCGGCACCACCATCCTGCTGGTGGAGCAGAACTTCCACTTCGTGCGCGCGCTGGGCGACCATGTCGCCGTGATGGACGACGGCCGCATCGTGCACACCGGCACCATGGCCGCGCTGGACGCGGACGAGGCGCTGCAGGCCCGGCTGCTCGGCCTGCATGCCGGCGCCGTCCATTGAGGGAGACCGACGAATGTCCGCCACCGACTCCACCCTGGCGACGCCGCCGCAGGCCGCCGCCATGCCCGCCGCAGCTGCGGCGCTGGAGGCACTGCCAGGCCGGCGCCGCGACCTGGTGCCCGTCCTGGTCATCCTGGCCTTCATCGCCGTCGCGCTGCCGGTCACTGGCAGCCTGCCCACCTGGGTCACCCTGACCGTGGCGGCCCTGGCCATGGGCATGATGCTGTTCATCATGGCCAGCGGCCTCACGCTGGTCTTCGGCCTCATGGACGTGATGAATCTCGGCCACGCGGCCTTCGTGGCGGTCGGCGCCTACACCGCGACGCTGATGGTCGGGCCGTTGCAGGGGCTGCTGCAGTCCGCGTCGGTCTGGGCCGGCATGGCCGCGGTCCTGGCCGTGATCGCCGTGGCCATGGCCGTAACGGCACTGCTGGGCTGGGTGTACGAGCGACTGTTCGTGAAGCCGGTCTACGGTGACCATCTCAAGCAGATCCTCATCACCATTGGCGCCATGATCGTCATGGAGCAGCTCGTGCTGGTGGTGTTCGGTGCCAACCAGATGCTGCTGCCACTGCCCGAGGCGCTGCGTGGCTCGATCCTGCTGGGCGATGTGGCCATCGAACGCTACCGGCTGCTGGCCGTGGCTGTGGGGCTGGCCGTCTTCATCGGGCTGACGCTGGTGCTCGGGCGCACGCGCATCGGCCTGCTGATCCGCGCGGGCGTGGAGAACCGCGCCATGGTCGAGGCCCTCGGCTACCGCGTCCGCACGGTGTTCGTGGGCGTGTTCGTGGCCGGCTCGGCACTGGCGGGCCTGGGCGGCGTGATGTGGGGCTTCTACCGCGAGCAGTTCACCGTGGCCATCGGCGCCGAGGTGCTGGTGCAGATGCTCATCATCGTCATCATCGGTGGGCTGGGTTCGGTGGCCGGCTGCTTCGCCGGCGCCATGCTGGTGGCGCTGACCACCAATTACGTGAGCTTCCTGATGCCCGATCTGGCGCTGGTCTCCAACATCCTCGTGATGATGGCCGTGCTGTTGTGGCGACCGCAGGGGCTGTACCCGGTGCACAAGCCGTAAGTGGACGTCCGCCATGCTCATGCGAATCCTTTCCGGCGACCTGCCGCGCAGCCGGGCGCTCACCGTGCTGCTGCTCCTGGTGCTGTTCTATCTGGCGACGGCGCCCTTCCTCTTCTCTGGCGCCCGCCCGCTGAACGTGGCGGCCACCATCTGCGTGTTCATCGTGCTGGTGGCGTCCTTCGACCTGCTGCTCGGCTATTGCGGCGTGGTGTCCTTCGCGCATGCCATGTTCTATGGCATCGGCGCCTACGGCGTGGCCATCGCGATGCACACGCTGGGGCCTACCTGGACGGCCATGGGCGTCGGCGCGCTGGCGGCGATCGGGCTGTCGGTGCTGCTGTCCTTCCTGATCGCGCTGATCTCGCTGCGGGTGAAGGCCATCTTCTACACCATGATGACGCTGGCCTTCGGCGCTGCCTTCGGGGCCCTGGTGATGCGCCTGAGCGGCATCACCGGCGGCGACGACGGCCGCACCTTCCGTCTGCCGCAGGCCCTGACGCCGGCCTTCCGGCTGGTCGAGGACGAGGTGCTGGGCACGGCCATCAACGGCCGGTTGCTGACCTACTACCTGGTCTTTGGCGTGTCGCTGCTGCTCTTCCTGCTCATGCTGCGCGTGGTCAACTCCCGCTTCGGGCGCGTGCTGGAGGCCATCCGCGAGAACGAGTTCCGGGCCGAGGCCATCGGCTATCGCACGCTCCACTACCGCATCGCCGTCAACTGCCTGGCCGCGGCGCTGGCCACCTGCGCCGGCATCCTGATGGCGCTGTGGCTGCGCTACGTGGGGCCACAGACCACGGTGGGCTTCAACGTGATGCTCAACATCCTGCTGATGGCCGTGATCGGTGGGCTGGGCACCATCTACGGCGCGGTCATCGGCGTGACGCTGTACATCGTGGCCGAGAACTACCTGCAGAGCCTGATGGCGGGGCTCAGCGGCGCCCTGGCCGCCGCGCCGCTGCTGGCCAAGCTGTTCCACCCCGACCGCTGGATGCTCTGGTTCGGCCTGGTGTTCGTGCTGTCGGTGTACTTCTTCCCGAGTGGCGTCGTGGGCCGGCTGCGTATGGCCGTGGTTCGGCGCTGAGGACCCGCCCGGCCGCGCTCAGTCCAGGGCGAGCCCGCGCATGCGGGGCAGGGTGCGCTCGCCGGACTTCTGCAGATGGCGGCGCATGCGCTTTTCCGCCTTGTCGGCATCGCCCTGCAGGATCGCTTCGGTGATGCCGCGGTATTCGGCCACCATGGCGCGCACATCGGCGGGCGTGAGCAGGTGATGGAACTGGGCTCGGAAGAGATGGGCCCGGGCCTGCGGCAGCACGCGGTCGAGTTCCGGGCTGGCCGCGATGTCGAACATGACCTTGTAGTAGTTGGCGCGTGCGTCGAGCACGTGGTCCAGCGCCTCGGGCGTCTCGGCGCGCACGAGCTTGTGCGCGGCCGCCTCGAAGCGCCTGGCGTTGTCGCCCAGGTGGATGCGCTGGGCGGCCAGGCGTGCGGCCAGGCCCGACAGCACCTCCAGCACGCCCAGCAGGCTGGTCGCGTCCTCGCGGGTGAGCGAGCGGATGACGGCGCCCCGGTGCGGTGTGAGTTCGACCACACCGCTGGCGGCCAGGATGCGCAACGCCTCGCGCACCGTGCTGCGGCCCACGCCCAGGTCGCGCATCAGGTCGGTTTCGACCAAGCGCTGGCCCACCACGAACCGGCGATTGAGGATGCCCTTGCCGATCGCGTCGGCCACGCGGTCGGGCGTGCTGCGGGGATGGCCTGTGGAGACGGTGACGGGTGTCTTGCGCGCGGCGGGGCGGCGTGGGGCAGTGGGCTTGCTGTCGCTCATGGGGTGGATGTCTTCCTGCGTCATTGTCAGGCGATGCGGGTGCGAAGTGGGCACTGCGCCGGCACATGGCGGGGCGCCCCAGCCGGTGGACGCAAGACGGCAAGGGGCCCTTGTTCTACGCTGCGGATCTGCGCCGATCGGCGTTGCGGCGCCGCCTGAAGCGCGTCGCCCACGCGACCGAGGCCGGGGCAAGTCCCTAAGATCGTCTGACGAAATCCTCCTACTATCCGGCCGACACCTCGCGGACCCATGTGGCCCGCTGCTTGCCCCACCTCTCGAAAGGCCTCCCGTGTTTGCGTTCTCTCCCCAAGTCCAGGAACTGCAGCAGCGCCTGCTTGCCTTCATGGACGAGCACATCTATCCCAACGAGGACCGCTACTACAAGGAGGCCGAGGCGCTGGGTCCCTGGAAGGTCGCTCCGATCCTGGAGGAGCTCAAGCCGAAGGCGCGCGAGGCGGGTCTGTGGAATCTCTTCCTGCCCGACTCCGGGTACGGCGCCGGCCTGAGCAATTTCGACTACGCGCCGCTGTGCGAGATCATGGGCCGCTCGCACCTGGCGCCCGAGGTGTTCAACTGCTCGGCGCCTGACACCGGCAACATGGAGGTGCTGGCGCGCTACGGCACGCCCGAGCAGCAGGCGCGCTGGCTCACGCCGCTGCTGGCGGGGGAGATCCGCTCCTGCTTCGCCATGACGGAGCCTGCCGTCGCCTCCAGCGATGCCACGAACATCGAGTCGAGCATCATGCGGGACGGCGACCACTACGTCATCAACGGCCACAAGTGGTATACGACCAACGCCACCGACCCGCGCTGCCGCATCTGCATCTTCATGGGCAAGTCCGATCCGGACAACGCCGACCGCCATCGGCAGCAATCCATGATCCTCGTGCCGATGGACACGCCCGGCGTGAAGGTGGTGCGGCCCATTGCGGTGTTCGGCTTCTACGGCGTGCCCGACCGTGCGTCGGAGGTGATCTTCGAGAACGTGCGCGTTCCTGCGGCCAACATGCTGCTGGGCGAGGGCCGCGGCTTCGAGATCGCGCAGGGCCGGCTGGGGCCGGGCCGCATTCATCACTGCATGCGGCTTGTGGGCCTGGCCGAGCGCATGCTGGAGCGCATGTGCCGACGCAGCCTCTCGCGCGTGGCCTTCGGCAAGCCGATTGCGCAACAGGGTGTGACGCTGGAGCGCATCGCGCAGGCCCGCATCCTGATCGAGCAGGCGCGCTTGCTCACGCTCAATGCGGCGCACCGCATGGACACGCTGGGCAACAAGGGCGCCAAGGCGGACATCGCCATGATCAAGGTCGCGGCACCGCAGATGGCGTGCCAGGTGATCGACTGGGTGATCCAGGCCCATGGCGGTGGCGGCACCAACAACGACCTGGGCATCGCCTCGGCCTATGCCACCGCGCGGCTGCTGCGCTTGGCCGATGGCCCCGACGAGGTGCATTGCGCCCAGATCGGCAAGCTCGAGCTGGCCAAGTACCGATGAGCAAGCGAAACGCTCCCGCCGACAGACTGCCGAGGAGACCATGATGGCCAGTTCGATCGATCCCGCATGCGACCGCGCCTTCGGCACAGCCACGGCGGCCGAGCCGTCCGAGCCGCTGATGTGGCTTAACACCGACCGCGTGCTGTATGTGGGCCTGCTGGGCGCGCCTTCGGTGCGCACCTTCGGCGCCTATTCGCTGTACCTGTCGCTCGCGCGCCCGCATCGCATCTGCGTGGAAGGCGGTCGCTGGGAAGAGACATTGCTGTCGGTGGTACCGCCCTACGTTCCGCATCGCATCGTCTCGGTCGACCGGATGATCTGCAACGTGCTCGTCGAAGCCGACACGGTGCGGGCGGCAGATCTGGGTGGCGTGCTGCGCGCGGGGCGCGGCGCCATTCACGACGCCCAGGCCGTGCAGTCCCTTCGCGAGGCACTACTGCGATTCAGGCTCGGCAGCAGCCGGCAATATGCCAGCACCACCGACTTCGACCGCGCCTTCTTCGGTGCGGCCTTGCCGGCCCGTCCTGTGGACCGGCGCATCGCCCAGGTGCTCGCACGCATCAAGGACGACCCGAACCGCCATTTCCCGGCCGAGGATTGTGCGGCGCACTGCCACCTCTCGGTGTCGCGCTTCCTGCATCTGTTCCGTGCCGAGGTGGATGCGCCGTTCCGCAGCTTTCGCACCTGGCAGCGCGCACGCAGCCTGCTCTATTTCGTCACCCGGAACTCGAACCTGGCCGCCATCGCGCTGGATGTGGGCTACCCAGATTCGACCCATTTCAGCCACTCGATCCGGCAGATCTACGGGCTCACGCCCAAGTCGATCTTTGCCGGCTGCCGGCGGCTGGCGCTCTATGGCAGCGGTGCTGCCGCCCTGCCGCGCTTTGCCTTCCATTGACGCTGCCTCAGTCGCTTGCAGCCTTCCTTCCATGCAGATCGATCTCGACTTCACCGGCCGCCATGTGGTCGTGTTTGGTGGCACCACCGGCATCAACCTGGGCATTGCCGACGCCTTCGCCCGTCAGGGCGCCCGCCTCACCGTGGCGAGCCGCAAGCCGGAGAACGTCGACGCGGCGGTCGCCGCGCTACGCCAGCATGGCGGCGATGTCCAGGGCGTGAGCGCCGACGTGCGCGACTTCGATGCCGTGGGTGCAGCCTTCGCCCGCTCTGCCGAGGCCTTCGGGCCCATCGACGTGCTGGTCTCGGGCGCGGCCGGCAACTTCCTGTGCGCGGCCAAGGACATGTCGGCCAACGGCTTCAAGGTGGTGGTGGACATCGACCTGCTCGGCACCTTCCATGTGCTGCGGCAGGCGCACGCGCATCTGCGCCGGCCGGGTGCCTCGGTCATCAACATCACCGCGCCGCAGTCCTTCGTGCCCATGCGCTACCAGGCCCACGCCAGCGCCGCCAAGGCGGGAGTGGACCAGCTCACACGTGCGCTGGCGCTCGAATGGGGCGAGGAGGGGATCCGGCTCAACGGCATCTCGCCCGGGCCCATCGACGGCACCGAAGGCTTCCGCAAGCTGATGGCGCCGACGCCGGAGGACCGCGAGTTCGCCCGCCGGCAGGTTCCGCTGCAGCGCTTCGGCGGGCTGGACGACATCGCCAACCTGGCCTTGTTCCTGGGCTCGCCCTATGCGGGCTACATCTCGGGTGCCGTGATTCCCTGCGACGGTGGGGGTGCGCTGGAGAGCGTCAAGCCCGCGCTGGAGGCTGCGGGCGCGGCCCTCTGAGCTTGCGCCGCCACGGTGGCGCTCTGCAGCCCGCGGGCCGGCCGCAGTCGCAGGCCCCGGCATGCCCTGTCTGCATCGAGGCGCGACCCTGGCTAAAGTCGACAGGTCGGGGCGACGGCGCCCCCTGCCGAGGAGTCGTCGATGAAGATTCAAGGTGAGTGCTATTGCGGTGCCATCGCCTACGAGGCCGAGGTGGAGCCCGGCACGATCACGGTCTGCCACTGCGCGGATTGCCAGGCGCAGTCGGGTTCCGTGTTCCGCGCCAACATTCCCGCGCCGGCGGCCGGGTTCCGGCTGCTGAGGGGCACGCCGCGCACGTACGTCAAGACGGCGGCCAGTGGAAACCAGCGGCTTCTTGCGTTCTGCGAGGTCTGCGGTAGCTCGCTGTACGCCTGCGCCACGGAGAACCCGCAGGCCTATTCGCTGCGCGTCGGAACGGTGAAGCAACGCCATTCGCTCGGTACGCCGCAGCGGGAGATCTGGACGCGTCGCAGGCTGCCCTGGGTCGGCCTGCCCGAGGGCGTGGCGTCGTTCGACGGGCAGCCTTGATTCGGACGGGGCGCCTGCGGGCTCGGGCCAGCCCAAACGGCGCTCATTGCGGCAGTGGGGCGCAGCCCGACATGCCTCAGAATCGTGGCTGCATGCAAATTCAACGAAAGTTCACAAATCGCGCGCCGCATGGCGGTCGTTCCGAGGCGTTGCGGCGTGATGCACCTGACCTCGCCAGTGCGTGCGCGTCGGTCCGACCGTGAAGATTTTTCCTTACTCATTCGGCCAGCTTTCCCGTGGCAAGCCACGCGTCTATTGGCTCGTGAGCATGAACCGGCGCAACAGGGGCATTTTTTATGTGCTGCTGTTCCTGGCGGTGGGATCACACCTTGCCGTGGTAGGCGCGTCCTTCACGGCCTGGGCGCTTCTGGCGCTCCAGTTCCTTCTTTATCCCCAGTTCGCCTATTTCGCCGCGGTGCGGTCGGAGGATCAGCGCAAGGCCGAACATCGCAACCAGTTGCTGGACGGCTTCTGGGCCGGCTGCTGGATGGCGGGTCTGGGTTTTCCCTTGTGGATCTCTTTCACCATGTTTGCCGGCGCCTGCCTGCACATGGTGGTGTTCTACGGTTTGCGCGGCTTGCCGATGGTTCTCGGTGCCATGGGGCTGGGTGCGGGCATGGTGGCCCTCACCGGGAACTGGAGCGGCACGCATTTCGACACCGATCTGCGCACGACCGCGCTGTCCATGGTGTCGCTGACGCTGTTCTTCGTCACTTACGCGCTCGATGGCTATCGACGTGCCATGTACCAGCACGCCAGTGAAATGAAGCTTCGCGCGCAGGTCGAGGAAATCAAGGCACTGCAGGCCAGGCTTTATGAGCAGACCATGTGCGATCCGCTGACGGGACTGTTCAACCGCCGGCATCTCGAAAAGGCACTGCCGTCCGCGATCGAGTCCGCCCAGGCTGAGGGGCACGAGCTTGCGCTGCTCATCGTGGACATCGACCATTTCAAGAACGTCAATGACCGCTACGGCCACGATGTGGGCGACGAAGTCCTCAAGTCAGTGGCATCGATCATGCAGACGGCCGCGCAGCCGGAGGAATTGGTATACCGCTACGGGGGCGAGGAATTCGTGATTCTGCTGCCGGGCTGCACCGCCGACGCGGCAATGCGGCGTGCCGAACAGTTGCGCAGTCAGTTCCTGCAAACGCCGCTGGTCTTGGGCGAGGGCGCGATCCACGGCACCTTGTCCTGCGGGATTTCCGTCTACCCCACCCACGGCGCGAATGCACGCGAATTGCTCCGATCGGCCGATGCGGCGCTGTACCGTGCAAAAGCCAAAGGCCGCAATCGCAGCGAAATATTCGGTGCATCCACGGTCGAATTCGGTCGGCAGGCGACGGCCGAGACCGGGCAGGGTCAGGTTCGGTGACCATCGAGTCACCCGCGCCTGCAGGACGGTAGTTCCTGTTCGAGGCGATTCTGCAGGAGTGGGCGGAGGGCGTTGACTAATGCGCCGCTCCTGTTGCGTCCAGGGGCACCGAAGCGCCGGGCACGAAGAGGGCGGTGTTGTCAGTATTCCGGACGATCTGCGGGCGCCGTTGCAGGCATGAGCGCCGAGCACCCAAGAAAAAACCCGTTGACGAATCAACGGGTTTGGAAGTGTTGGTGGAGAGGAGGAGGATCGAACTCCCGACCTCCGCATTGCGAACGCGGCGCTCTCCCAGCTGAGCTACCCCCCCAACGCAATCGCGCGATTATAGGCGCAGCGTTGCGGCTCACATCAAGAGGTGCTCGCCCGCGTTGTCGCCGCCAAGGATCACGTAATTGACCTTGCGGATGTCCATCAGCTGCTTGCCGCCCGCGTAGCTCACGGCGCTCTGCAGGTCTTCCTGCATCTCGCGCAGGGTGCCTTCCCAGGTGCCGCGCACCGGCTCCAGGATGCGCTTGCCTTCGACGTGCTTGTACTCGCCCTTGTTGAAGTCCGAGGCCGAGCCGAAGTACTCCTTGTAGCGCTTGCCGTCCACCTCGACCGTCTCGCCAGGGCTCTCTTCCAGGCCGGCCAGCAGCGAGCCGATCATGACCATCGTGGCACCGAACCGGATGCTCTTGGCGATGTCGCCATGCTCGCGGATACCGCCATCGGCAATGATGGGCTTGGTGGCCACGCGGGCGCACCACTTGAGCGCCGACAGCTGCCAGCCGCCTGTGCCGAAGCCGGTCTTGAGCTTGGTGATGCACACCTTGCCGGGGCCGATGCCGACCTTGGTGGCGTCGGCGCCCCAGTTCTCCAGGTCGATCACGGCCTCGGGCGTGCCCACGTTGCCGGCGATCACGAAGGTCTGCGGCAGCTTCTGCTTGAGGTAGCCGATCATGCGCTGCACGCTGTCGGCGTGGCCATGCGCGATGTCGATGGTGACGTAATCAGGCACCAGGCCTTCGGCCGCCATCGCATCCACGGTCTGGTAGTCGGCGTCCTTGACGCCCAGCGAGATCGACGCAAACGCGCCCTGCGACTTCATCCGGCGCGTGAAGGCCAGGTTGTCGAGGTCGAAGCGGTGCATCACATAGAAGTAGCCGTTTTGCGCCAGCCACAGGCAGCGCGCCTCGTCGATGACCGTCTTCATGTTGGCGGGTACCACCGGCAGCTTGAATCGGCGGCTGCCGAGCTGCACGGTGGTGTCGCATTCCGCGCGGCTCTCGACGCGGCATTTGCGCGGCAAGAGCAGAACGTTGTCGTAATCGAAGATCTGCATGGCAGTCCAGGCTCCAGGAATCGTGGTTGAACGAAAGGAATGAGCGCTTGGCCTGGCCGGTCGTCTCGTGCCGCTGCCATCGAGCAGGCGCAGGGCACAAAAAAACCGGGCGCAAGAATCTTGGGCCCGGTGATTGAGTGTAGGCGCGCTCCGGATCGAGCGGCCTATGGGTTCGCGTATAGCCTCTATCAGTGCAAGGTTGTGAGGCTGTCGCGGGGGTTCTGGGTCAGAAGCGGTAACCGATGCCCACACCGACCAGCCACGGGTCGATCTTGACCTTCGAGACGGTCTGCCAGCCCAGCCGCACGTCGGAGTCGATCTTGACCTTCTTCACGTCGAAGTTCAGGAACCACTGCGGCGCGATCTTGATGTCCACGCCCGCGCCCACGGCCAGGCCGACGCTGCTCTTGTCGAGCGACAGGGCTCCCACCGTCGGCACCGCCAGGTGCACCGAGCTGATGCGCGTGTAGTTGAGGCCCACGCCCGCGTAGGGTCGGAAGGTGCCCTCGGGCAGGAAGTGGTACTGCAGCATCAGCGTGGGTGGCAGGTGCTTGAAGCTGCCGATGTCCACCGGGCCGCCCAGGGCGCTCTGCTGGACGGTCACGCGCTGCTTCTGCGGCACGGTGAGCACCAGCTCGGCCGCGATGTTGGGCGTGAAGAAGTAGCTCACATCCAACTCGGGGATGGTCTTGTCGTTGACGTGGATGGCGTCGGCCGGCACTGCCAGGGAGGGGATCGCGCTCGACTTGTTGGCCGTATCGAGCCGAACGGCGCGTGCACGCACGAGCCAGTTGCCTTCAGGCGTGGAGGTGCTCTGGGCAAAGGCGCCGCCGCTCAGCAGCGCGGCAATGAGGAGGGTGGTGCCCCGGAGGGCGAACAGTCTGGACATACGCTGTGCTCTGTTGTGAATGCGAGTTCAGTGTCTGCCGCGTGCAAACGGCCGATGTTGACGCGGCGCAAGCCGGCGGGGCCATGCGAAGGCCACTGCCGGTTGCTTGATCCATGTCATGCGGACGCTGTGGTGCGCTTCGCACAATGCCGCTGCGGTTCGCGAAGGCGCGGCCGCATTCCGACTTCAACCGCATCCCGAAAGACTCTCCATGTCGTCTCGCTTCATCGTTGCCGCAGTCCTGCTGGCCGCTGTCTCCACGCCCCTCTATGCCGCCGATTGCAGTGTGCAGATCGAAGGCAACGACGCCATGCAGTTCAACAAGACCGCCATCGAAGTGCCCAAGGCCTGCAAGAGCTTCACCGTGCAGCTCAAGCACGCCGGCAAGATGCCAAAGGCCGCGATGGGCCACAACTGGGTGCTGGCCAAGACCGCCGACGTGCAGGCCGTGGCCAACGATGGCATCGCGGCCGGCCTGGAAAAGCAGTACGTCAAGCCCGGCGACACCCGCGTGATCGCCCACACCAAGGTCGTGGGCGGCGGCGAGAGCGACTCGGTGGCGGTGGACGTGAGCAAGCTCAAGGCCGGCGAGAGCTACACCTACTTCTGCTCCTTCCCCGGCCATTCGGCGCTCATGAAGGGCAGCTTCGCGCTGGCCAAGTAAGCAGCCCTGCGCGGGGCTGCGCGTGCCCCGCTTCCTACAATCGCGGGATGTCTTTTCCTGGCCCCCACGCCGAGCCGACGGCGGCCGACTCCCCCCTTCTTGCCAACCTCAACGACGAGCAGCGCGCGGCCGTCACGCTGCCCGAGGGGCATTCGCTCATCCTGGCGGGCGCAGGCTCCGGCAAGACGCGCGTGCTCACCACGCGCATCGCCTGGCTGATCTCCACCGGCCAGGTGTCGCCCGGCGGCGTGCTGGCCGTCACCTTCACCAACAAGGCCGCCAAGGAGATGATGACGCGCCTGACGGCGCTGCTGCCCGTCAATGTGCGCGGCATGTGGATCGGCACCTTCCACGGCTTGTGCAACCGCTTCCTGCGTGCGCACTGGAAACTGGCCAACCTGCCGCAGAGCTTCCAGATCCTGGACACGCAGGACCAGCTCTCGGCCATCAAGCGGTTGATGAAGCAGTTCAACGTCGATGACGAGCGCTTCCCGGCCAAGCAGACGCAATGGTTCATCGCCGGTGCCAAGGAAGACGGCCTGCGCCCCGGCGACATGCAGGCCCGCGGCGAGGACGACCGCAAGAAGATCGAGCTGTATGCGCTGTACGAAGAGCAGTGCCAGCGCGAAGGTGTGGTCGACTTCGGCGAGCTGATGCTGCGCAGCTATGAGCTGCTGCGCGACAACGATGCTGTGCGCGAGCACTACCAGCGGCGCTTTCGCCACATCCTGATCGACGAGTTCCAGGACACCAACCGCCTGCAGTACGCCTGGATCAAGATGCTGGCCGGCCACACCGATGCGCTGGGCCACTTCACGTCCGGCGGCAACAGCGTGCTGGCCGTGGGCGACGACGACCAGAGCATCTATGCCTTTCGCGGCGCGCGCGTGGGCAACATGAGCGACTTCGTGCGCGAGTTCGACGTGCAGCACCAGATCAAGCTGGAGCGCAACTACCGCAGCTTCAGCAACATCCTGGATTCGGCCAACGCGCTCATCAGCCACAACAAGAAGCGCCTGGGCAAGAACCTGCGCACCGACCAGGGCCCGGGCGAGCCGGTGCGCGTGTACGAGGCGCCGAGCGACTTCGCCGAGGCGCAATGGATGGTCGAGGAGATGCGCCAGCTGGTGCGCGACGAGGTCGAGCGCAAGGAGATCGCCGTGCTCTACCGCAGCAATGCGCAGAGCCGGGTGATCGAGACGGCGCTGTTCAACGCCGGCATGCCCTACCGTGTGTATGGCGGCCTGCGCTTCTTCGAGCGGGCCGAGATCAAGCACGTGCTGGCCTATCTGCGCCTGCTGGAGAACGCGGACGACGACACGAGCTTTCTGCGGGTCGTGAACTTTCCGCCCCGCGGCATCGGCGCGCGCAGCATCGAGCAACTGCAGGACGCGGCGCGCAGCCGCGGTGTGTCGCTGGCCAAAGGCGTGGAAGGCCTGCCGGGCAAGGCCGGTGCCAACCTCGGGGCCTTCGTGGCCAAGGTCGACGTCATGCGCGAGCAGACGCAGGGCCTGTCGCTCAAGGAAATCGTCGAGCTGGTGCTGGACGCGAGCGGCCTGGTCGAGCACTACAAGGCCGACCGTGAAGGCGAGGACCGGCTGGAAAACCTGGAAGAACTGGTCAACGCTGCCGAGGCCTTCGTCACGCAGGAAGGCTTTGGCCGCGACGCCGTCGCCCTGCCAGTGGACGAACTGCGCCAGAGCGCCGTCAGCCAGGGGCTGGACCCGAGCCTGCCCGTGCTTGACGATCCGCTCGCGCCCGACGCCGACACGGGCGAAACGCTGAGCCCACTGGCCGCCTTCCTCACGCATGCCGCGCTGGAATCGGGCGACAACCAGGCCCAGGCCGGCCAGGACGCGGTGCAACTGATGACAGTGCACGCGGCCAAGGGCCTGGAATTCGACTGCGTGTTCATCACTGGCATGGAAGAGGGCCTGTTCCCGCACGAGAACTCGCAGAGCGACTTCGAGGGGCTGGAAGAGGAGCGTCGCCTGATGTATGTGGCCATCACGCGTGCGCGGCGCCGGCTGTACCTGAGCCATTCGCAGACGCGGCTCTTGCATGGCCAGACCCGCTACAACCTGCGCAGCCGCTTCTTCGACGAGCTGCCGGAAGAGGCGCTCAAGTGGCTCACGCCCAAGCAGTCAGGCTTCGGGCAGTTCGGCGGCAGCGGCGCAGGCGCTGGCGCGCGCGGCAGCAGTGGTGGCTTCGGCGGCTTCTCGTCGTCGGGCTACAGCGGCGGCTACGCCAGCGGCAGCCCGGCCCCCGCCCCGGTGCCCCAGCGCGCGTCGCCGGCGCATGGCCTGCGCACCGGCATGCAGGTCTTCCACAACAAGTTCGGCGAAGGCACCGTCACGGCGCTGGAAGGCAGCGGCGACGACGCCCGCGCCCAGGTCAAGTTCAACCGCCACGGCATCAAGTGGCTGGCGCTGAGCGTTGCCAAGCTCACGCCGGTCGAGTGATGAAGTGCAGGGCGCGCCGCGCCCTCACTCCACGCTGAAGCTGTCCCGGAAGGTGAACCAGGCGGAGGCGAGGAAGGCGGCCGAGAGCAGGAACGAGCCACCTACCATCACCGCCATGCCGAGCGCGCCTGCGCCGCTCACGGCGATCAGCAGCGAGGCGACCAGGCTCATCAGCAGGCTCAACGCCAGCACGACGCCGGCCCAGGCCAGGCCGTACAGCGTCATGGCGCCCATGTTGCGCCAGCAGGCCACCAGGCTGAAGAAGATGCTCTTGACCGGTGTCACGCCATGCCAGTGCACCAGTGCGGGCGCATGCCAGAAAGCCAGCGCCACCGGCACATAGAACAGCAGCCGCGCCAGCACGGCGATCTGGAAGCCAGTGCTCTGGACTACCTCGGCCTGCGGCGCACCATCGTTGCCGAAGGCGCCGTCGAAGGGATCGCCGAAGATGAGCGTGGCCAGCCCGCCCGCCGCCAACGCGCCCAGTGCATAGAGCAGTCCCAGTACTGCCAGCGGCTTGGCCTGCGCGCGCACGGCCTGCAGGGCCTGCAGAAAGATGCCCGCCGACGCCGCCCGCCCTGCAGCCGGGTCGGGGCGACCATTGACGGTGTGTTCGCTGGCCACCATCAGGGCCAGCGTGGTGGCCGGGCCCAGGGCCACGGCCAGCGGACCACCGATGAGCGGCACCACCGACAGCATCGCGATCGCCGACATGAACAGCATGAACAGCGAAAAGAAGGCCATCGGCTGGCGACGGAAGGCGCGCAGGCCCTCGCGCATCCACTGGACGCCGGTGCGGGGCGAGACGATTTGGAGTTTCATGAGCAGGAGAAGGGGGCGGCCGGGGCCGGCGCAAGGGGCACTCAGGCGCCCAGCGTTTCGGCGACGGGTTCGGCCTGCAGGGCCGGCACCTGCGGCGCACGCACCCGTTCGCGCAGCACGCGCTCGAAATGCGTGGGATCGTGCGGCTTCAGCATGCTGGCTTCGCGCGGGAGGTGGAAGTCCCACAGGCGCGAGATCCAGAAGCGCAGCGCGCCGGCGCGCAGCATCGGGGGAAGCAACTCGCGCTCGGCGGCGCCCAGCGGCCGGCGGGCCTGGTAGGCATCGAGCAGGGCGCGGCTGCGAGCCGGGTCGGCACGGCCGGTGGGCAGGTCGATGGCCCAGTCGTTCAGGCAGACGGCCAGATCGAAGAGCCAGGTGTCGGTCCCGGCGAAGTAGAAATCGAACACGCCCGTGACCACCGGCAGCGTGCCGCCCTTGCCGTCATGGGCAAACATGGCGTTGTCGCGGAACAGGTCGGCATGCACGGGGCCGCGGGGCAGGGCCGCATAGGCCGAGGACTCGGCAACATGGTTCTGGTAGGCCAGTTCGCTGCGAAGCAGCGCGGCCTGGGCGGCCTCCACATGCGGCAGCACGACGGGGACGGTCTCGTTCCACCAAGGCAGGCCGCGCAGGTTGGGCTGGACCTGCCCATAGTCACGCCCCGCCAGGTGCAACTGGGCCAGAAGGTCGCCGAGCGCGCTGCAATGGTCGGCGGTCGGCGCCAACTCGCTGCGGCCTTGCAGTTTGCGCACCACGGCCGCGGGCTTGCCGGCGACGGTGTGCAGCAGCGGGCAGGCGGTGCCGGGGGATGCTGCGTCGAAGAGCGGGCCGCCCTGGGCGCCGAGCGCAGCGGGTTCGGGCACCGGCATGCCGCGTTCCGCCAGATGCTTCATCAGCCCCAGGTAATACGGAAGTTGCTCGGGCGTCAGGCGCTCGAAGAGCGTCAGCACGTACTCGCCCCGGTCGGTAGTGGCGAAGTAGTTGGTGTTCTCGATGCCACCCTCGATGCCGCGCAGCTCGGTGAGTTCGCCCAGTCCCAGGCGGCGCATCAGTTCGGCCGCGTCGTCGGCCCGGACTTCGGTGAAGACCGCCACGGGCGGCTCAGAACTTGAGGACGTTCCAGACGCGCTGACCGCCGCTGGAACTGTTGCCGTCGGTCGCGCCCGTGCGCTGGCGCGTGCCGTCGGTCGGCTGGATGTCGTAGGAGGGCAGGGCCGAGTCCTTGGGCTGGACCGTGATGCTCTGCGTCACGCCGCCGTACCGCACTTCGTCCACCTTGGCGCCGCGGTCTTCCACCGTGATGTGCTCGATCTTCTGGTTGCGGCGGCCGTCCAGCGGCTGCGATTCGGCGGCCGGGGCCGCCGAGGCCGACTCGGGCGACGGGGTCTGGGCATGGCCGAGGGCCGGAAGGAGCGACAGTCCCGCAGCCAGCAGGGCTGCGCGCAGGGACGGGAAGGAATGGGCAGGCATGGTGGGCCGATTGTAGGTGCGCCCCTCTTGTTTCCGAGGCGCTGCCCCCTGTCGTCGAAGGCTGCCGCAACCCGTAGGCGGCGGCGCACAGCTGCGTTGCGGCGGCAGGGGAAAATGGCCGGATGACCGAGAAGAAAACGCTGCTGCTGGTCGATGGCTCCAGCTACCTGTACCGTGCTTTCCATGCGATGCCCGACCTGCGGGCGGTGCCGGGCGACCCGAAGAGCCCGGCCATCGGCGCCATCCGGGGCATGATCAACATGATGCAGGCCCTGCGCCGCGAGGTGCGCGCCGACTATGCCGCCTGCGTGTTCGACGCGCCGGGCAAGACCTTCCGCGACGACTGGTACCCCGAGTACAAGGCCCATCGTGCGCCCATGCCCGACGACCTGCGCACGCAGATCGAGCCGATCCACCATGTAGTGCGTCTACTGGGCTGGCCGGTGCTGTGCGTGCCCGATGTGGAGGCCGACGACGTGATCGGCACGCTGGCGCGCACCGCAGCCGGCCAGGGCATCGAGGTGATCGTGAGCAGCGGCGACAAGGATCTGTCGCAGCTGGTCGACGAACATGTCACCATCATCGACACCATGAGCGGCAAGCGCCGCGACGTGGCGGGTGTGACGGCCGAGTTCGGCGTGCCGCCTTCGCTGATGGTGGACTATCAGACGCTGGTGGGTGATGCGGTGGACAACGTGCCGGGCGTCGACAAGGTCGGCCCCAAGACGGCGGCCAAGTGGCTCACGCAGTACGGCTCGCTCGACGGACTGATCGCCCATGCGGCGGAGGTCAAAGGCCAGGCTGGCGAGAACCTGCGCCGCGCGCTGGACTGGCTGCCGCAGGGCCGGCGCCTGGTCACCATCCGCACCGACTGCGACTTGGCCGGCCACGTGGAAGGCCTGCCGGCGCTGGAGGGCATTGCCATCCAGCCCCTGCAGACCGACGCGCTGAGGGACTTCTACGAGCAGTACGGCTTCAAGAGCCTGGCCAAGAGCCTGGAGGCCCATGCCGCCGCGCCCGAGCTGCTCGGCCATGGTGGCCCGCAGACAGGCGAGGGCACCGGCCTGCTGGACGGCACGCTGGCCGCCGCAGCCGAGCGTGCGAGCAACCTCGTTTACGACACGGTGCTCGACTGGCCGGCCTTTGATGCCTGGATGGCCAAGCTGCAGGCGGCGGAGCTGGTCGCCATCGACACCGAGACCAGCTCGCTCGACGAGATGAAGGCCGAGATCGTCGGCATCAGCTTCAGCGTCACGCCTGGCGAGGCGGCCTATGTGCCGCTGGCGCACGACTATCCCGACGCACCCGAGCAACTGCCGCGCGACGAGGTGCTGGCCCGCATGAAGCCCTGGCTGGAGGACGGCAGCCGACACAAGCTGGGTCAGCACATCAAGTACGACCGCCATGTCTTCGCCAACCACGGCATCGAGGTGCAGGGCTATGTGCATGACACCATGCTGCAGAGCTACGTGCTCGAGGTGCACAAGCCCCACGGGTTGGCCAGCCTGGCCGAACGCCACACGGGCCGCAGCGGCATCGACTACGAGGACCTGTGCGGCAAGGGCGCGCACCAGATTCCCTTCAGCCAGGTGTCCATCGACAAGGCGGCCGAATACTCCTGCGAGGACAGCGACCAGACGCTGGACGTGCACCGCGTGCTGTGGCCGCAGCTGCAGGCCGACGAGCGGCTGAAGTTCGTCTATGAGCTGGAGATCGCCAGCAGCGAGACGCTCTACCGCATCGAGCGCAACGGCGTGCTGATCGATGCCGGCGCGCTGGCATCGCAGAGCCACGAGCTGGGCCAGCGCATCGTGGCGCTGGAACAGCAGGCCTACGAGATCGCCGGCCAGCCCTTCAACCTGGGCAGCCCCAAGCAGATCGGCGACATCTTCTTCAACAAGCTGGGCCTGCCGGTGATCAAGAAGACGCCCAGCGGCGCGCCCAGCACCGACGAAGAGGTGCTGGAAAAGCTGGCCGAGGACTATCCGCTGCCGGCCAAGATCCTGGAGCACCGCGGCCTGTCCAAGCTCAAGGGCACCTACACCGACAAGCTGGCGCAGATGGCGCTGCCACGCACGGGTCGCGTCCATACGCACTATGCGCAGGCGGTGGCGGTGACCGGCCGGCTGTCGAGCAACGACCCCAACCTGCAGAACATTCCGGTGCGCACGGCGGAAGGCCGGCGCATCCGCGAGGCCTTCGTTGCGCCCGAGGGCCGGGTGATCGCCAGCGCCGACTACTCGCAGATCGAGCTGCGCATCATGGCCCACATCAGCGGCGACGAGGCTCTGCTGCGCGCCTTCAACGAAGGCATCGACGTGCACCGTGCGACCGCCGCCGAGGTCTTCGGCAGCACGCCCGACAAAGTCAGCAGCGAGCAGCGCCGCTATGCCAAGGTGATCAACTTTGGGCTGATCTACGGCATGAGCAGCTTCGGCCTGGCGCGCAACCTGGGTATCGACAACACCGCAGCCAAGAGCTACATCGACCGCTACTTCGCCCGCTACCCGGGCGTGAAGAACTACATGGACGAGACCCGTGCCAGCGCCAAGGAGAAGGGTTACGTCGAGACCGTGTTCGGCCGGCGCCTGTACCTGCCCGAGATCCGTTCGCCCAACGGCCCACGGCGCGGTGCGGCAGAGCGCGCTGCCATCAACGCGCCCATGCAGGGCACCGCGGCCGATCTCATCAAGCTCAGCATGAACGCCGTGCAGAAGGCGCTGGATGAAAGGGGCTTGGGCACGAAGATGATCATGCAGGTGCACGATGAACTGGTGTTCGAGGTGCCGGAGGCCGAGGTCGACTGGGTGCGCGCCGAAGTGCCGCGCGTCATGGCGGGCGTGGCCGAGCTCAAAGCGCCGCTGCTGGCCGAGATCGGCTTTGGCCCGAACTGGGAGAAGGCGCATTGATGGGCGTCATCCCCATGCCGCTTCGCGGCCCCCTTGCTCTCTGGCACCTTCGAACGAATCATTCCAATACCCCTGATTCCATGCAACCTAAGCTCCGCTCCCTCATCCTCGCCCTGGCACTGACGGTTGCTGTCGCGCCCGCATTCGCCCAGCGCGACGCGCGCATCGAGACGCTGGCCCAGCAGCAGAAGCAGCCGCTGCTGGACACGCTCTCGCAACTCGTCGCCATCGAATCCGGCAGCCGCGATCTCGATGGCCTGGACCGCATCGCGGCGCTGGTGGCCGGCCGCCTGCGGGCGCTGGGCGGCCAGGTGTCGGTGATCGAGCCCGGCAGCGCCGAGTCGCCCGAGGTCTACCGCATGGGCGACACGCCTGAGCGCATCGGCAAGATGGTGCGCGCCACTTTCGAGGGCACGGGCAAGGCGCGCATCATGCTCATCGCGCATATGGACACGGTCTACACCATCGGCATGGGCGCGCGTCAGCCTTTCCGCGTCGATGGCGACAAGGCCTACGGACTGGGCATCGCCGACGACAAGCAGGGCATCGCGGTGATCCTGCACACCCTGGCCATGCTCAGGGAACTGGGCTTCAAGGACTACGGCCGCATCACTGTGCTGATCAACGGCGACGAGGAGATCAGCTCGCCCGGCTCGCGCGCCCTGATCGCCAAGCTGGGCGCCGAGCATGACGTGGTGATGTCGCACGAGGGCGCCTATGCCAACGACGACAAGCTGTCGCTGGCCACCGCCGGCATCGGTGCCGTCACGCTCAAGGTGCAGGGCAAGGCCTCGCATGCGGGCTCGGCGCCGGAGCGCGGCGTCAATGCCTTCTACGAGATGGCCCACCAGGTGCTGCAGATGCGTGATCTGTCGGACCCGGCCACCGGCCTCAAGATGAACTGGACGGTGGGGCAGGCGGGCAACAACCGCAACGTGATCCCGGCTTCGGCCCAGGCCATGGCCGACGTGCGCGTGAACCAGGTGGCCGATTACGACCGGCTGGAAGGCGCCATCCAGGAACGGGTGAAGAAGCAGCTGATCCCTGAAGCCAAGGTCGAGGCCGTGTTCGAGCGTCGCCGCCCGCCGCTGGAGGCCAATGCCGCCGCGGTGGCGCTGGCCAAACATGCACAGGGCATCTACGGCGAGCTGGGCCGCACGCTGGGCGCCGACGACAAGGTGGCCGGCGGCGGCACCGACGCGGCCTTTGCGGGCCTCTCGGGCAAGGCGGCCGTGGTCGAGCGCTTCGGTCTTCAGGGCTACGGCGCGCACTCCGCCGATGCCGAGTACGTGCTGATCGACTCCATCGCGCCGCGGCTGTACCTGACCACGCGGCTGATCATGGACGTGTCGGCTGGCAAGGTGCCGGCCCGCTGATAAGCCTGGGATCGGCCGTCGACTGATCCGCCCGGCGCTTCCCGGCGTAATGTGAAGGTGGGCCCGTAAGGCTCTGCACGGCCGGCCCTGCACCGCGCAGGGCTTTGCAGGCGCAGCGCCGCGCGCTCCCTAGACTCCGACACCCCTACTGCCAAGGAAGACCCCGCATGTTGAAAGACGACATCCAGCGCGACTTCGATTCCCTGCGGCCCGGCCGCGCCGAGGGCGATGGCGCCAGCCGCCGTACCGCCCTGAAAGCGGCGCTCGGCGTGGGCTATGCCGCCGCCACGCTGCCCATTGCGGCGCAGACGGCTATCCGCACGCCGGCCGACGGCCTGCGCGCCGGGCCGGTCAAGTTCACCGTCGCCGGCTTCGACGTGCCGGCCTATGCCGCCGCGCCGGAAGGACGAACCGGCCTGCCAGTGATCCTGGTGGTCCAGGAAATCTTCGGCGTGCACGAGTACATCGCCGACACCTGCCGCCGCTTCGCCAAGCTGGGCTACCTGGCCATTGCGCCGGAGCTCTTCGCGCGCCAGGGCGATCCGCGCGGCTACACCGACATCCCCAAGCTGATGGCCGACGTGGTCTCCAAGGTGCCCGATGCGCAGGTCATGGCCGACCTGGACGGTGCGCTGGCCTGGGCTGCCGCCAATGGGGGCGACACCAGCCGCGCCGGCATCACCGGCTTTTGTTGGGGTGGCCGGATCACCTGG
>NZ_CAJYES010000252.1 GCF_913773995.1 uncultured Pseudacidovorax sp. | reverse complement strand
AGACCTCGCTGGCGCCCGGCTCAAGGGCCGTCGAGCTGTACCTGCAGGAAGCCGGCCTGCTCGGCGAGCTGGAACGCCTGGGCTTCGGCATCGTGGCCTTCGCCTGCACCACCTGCAACGGCATGAGCGGCGCGCTCGACCCGGCCATCCAGCAGGAGATCGTGGACCGCGACCTCTACGCCACCGCCGTGCTCTCGGGCAACCGCAATTTCGACGGCCGCATCCATCCCTATGCCAAGCAGGCCTTCCTGGCCTCGCCGCCGCTGGTGGTGGCCTATGCCATCGCCGGCACCATCCGCTTCGACATCGAACGCGACGTGCTGGCCACCGATGACCAGGGCCGCGAGCTGCGCCTGGCCGACCTCTGGCCCAGCGACGCGGAGATCGACGCCGTGGTCGCCGCCAGCGTCAAGCCCGAGCAGTTCCGCCGCGTGTACGAGCCGATGTTCGCCATCCGCGCCGAGGGCGACTCCAGCGCCAGCCCGCAGTACGACTGGCGCCCGCGGTCCACCTACATCCGCCGCCCGCCCTACTGGGACACCGAGGGCATGGGCGCCCTCGCGGCGCAACCCCGCACGCTGCGCGGCATGCGGCCCCTGGCCCTGCTGCCGGACAACATCACCACCGATCACCTGTCGCCCTCCAACGCCATCCTGGCCGACAGCGCGGCCGGCGAGTACCTGGCGCGCATGGGCCTGCCGGAGGAGGACTTCAACTCCTACGCCACGCACCGCGGCGACCACCTCACGGCCATGCGCGCCACCTTCGCCAATCCGCAGTTGGTCAACGAGATGGCCGTTGTCGATGGCGTGGTGAAGAAGGGCTCGCTCGCCCGCATCGAGCCCGAGGGCCGCGTGGTGCGCATGTGGGAGGCCATCGAGACCTACCTGCAGCGCCGCCAGCCGCTGGTGGTCATCGCTGGCGCCGACTACGGCCAGGGCTCCAGCCGCGACTGGGCGGCCAAGGGCGTGCGCCTGGCGGGCGTGGAGGCGGTGGTGGCCGAAGGCTTCGAGCGCATCCACCGCACCAACCTGATCGGCATGGGCGTGCTGCCGCTGGAGTTCCTGCCCGGCACCACGCGGCTGACGCTGGGGCTGGATGGCACCGAGACCTACGACGTGGAGGGCGGGCGCACGCCCGGCGCGCAGCTGACGCTGGTCATTCATCGCCCCAGCGGTGAGCCTCTGCGCGTGCCGGTGCGCTGCCGGCTGGACACGGCGGAGGAGGTGTCGGTCTACGAGGCCGGCGGCGTGTTGCAGCGCTTTGCGCAGGACTTCCTGGCGGGGCAGACTGCCCCCCTTCAACCGGCCACGGACTGAACCATGCCCGCCCCTCAGATCAAGATCCCCGCCACCTACATGCGCGGCGGCACCAGCAAGGGCGTCTTCTTCCGCCTGCAGGACCTGCCCGAGCGCGCCCGCGAGCCCGGCCCCGCGCGCGACGCGCTGCTGCTGCGCGTGATCGGCAGCCCCGACCCGTATGGCAAGCAGACCGACGGCATGGGCGGCGCGACCTCCAGCACCAGCAAGGTGGTCATCCTGTCCAAGAGCAGCCGGCCCGGCCATGACGTGGACTACCTCTTCGGCCAGGTCGCCATCGACAGCGCCTTCGTCGACTGGTCCGGCAACTGCGGCAATCTGTCGGCCGCCGTCGGGCCTTTTGCCATCGAGGCCGGCCTGGTCGATGCGGACCGTGTGCCCGCCGAGGGCGCGTGCACCGTGCGCATCTGGCAGGCCAACATCGGCAAGACCATCGTGGCCCATGTGCCGATGGCGGACGGTCAGGTGCAGGAGACGGGCGACTTCGAGCTCGACGGCGTGACCTTCCCGGCCGCCGAGGTGCCGCTCGAATTCCTCGACCCGGCCGAGGAGGGCGAGGGCGGCGCGATGTTCCCGACCGGCCGGGTTGTGGACCAACTGGAGGTGCCCGGCGTCGGCACCTTCGCGGCCACGCTGATCAATGCCGGCATCCCCACCATCTTCCTCAACGCGGCCGACCTTGGCTACACCGGCACCGAGCTGCAGCCGGACATCAATGGCGACGCCGCCGCGCTGGCGCGCTTCGAGACCATCCGCGCCTGGGGCGCTGTGCGCATGGGCCTGATCCGCGACGTGGCCGAGGCCGCCACGCGGCAGCACACCCCCAAGGTGGCCTTCGTCGCGCCGCCGCAGGACTACGTGGCCTCCAGCGGCAAGCGCGTGCGCGCGGCCGACATCGACCTGCTGGTGCGCGCGCTCTCCATGGGCAAGCTGCACCACGCCATGATGGGCACCGCGGCCGTGGCCATCGGCACCGCGGCGGCTATTCCGGGCACGCTGGTCAACATGGCCGCAGGGGGCGGCGAACGCAGCGCCGTGCGCTTCGGCCATCCCTCTGGTCTACTGCGGGTCGGCGCCGAGGCGCGGCAGGTCGATGGGCCGGCCGGGCCGCAATGGCAGGTCACCAAGGCCCTCATGAGCCGCAGTGCCCGTGTGCTCATGGAAGGCTGGGTGCGCGTGCCCGGCGACTGTTTCTGAACTGGACGGCCGACACGCGCCAGACACTCCGCGCGCGCCCGGCCGTCGAACCCCTTCCCTGCATGTCCACTCGCAAACAACTCAAGTCCCTGGTCGAGGCCCGCCGCGGCGTGCTGGTGCCGGGCGCTTTCAATGCCCTCTCGGCCCGCGTGATCGAAGACCTTGGTTTCGAGGCGATCTACGTCACCGGCGCCGGCGTCACCAACATGTGGTTCGGCATGCCCGACCAGGCCTTCATGGGCCTGGCCGAGATCGCCGACCACACGGCGCGCATCCGCGACGCCGTCGAATTGCCGCTGATCGTCGACGCCGACACCGGCTTCGGCAATGCGCTCAACGTCTACCACACGGTGCGCACGCTTGAGCGGGCGGGCGCCGACTGCATCCAGCTGGAAGACCAGGTCGCGCCCAAGCGCTGTGGCCACTTCTCGGGCAAGGAAGTGATCAGCACCGAAGAGGCCGTGAGCAAGATCAAGGCGGCCGTCGACGCGCGCCGCGATGCAGACCTGATGATCATGGCCCGCACCGACGCGGCCGCCACGCACGGCTTCGAGGCCGCCATCGAGCGCGCGCAGCAGTTCGCCGAGGCCGGGGCCGACATCCTCTTCGTCGAGGCGGTGACGAAGGCCGACGAGGTGCGCGCGCTGCCGCAGCGCCTGGCCAAGCCCCAGCTGATGAACATGGTCATCGGCGGCAAGACGCCCATCTTCAATGCCGACCAGTTGGGCGAGCTGGGTTACGGCATCGTGCTCTACGCCAATGCCGCGCTGCAGGGGGCCATGATGGGCATGCAGAAGGCCCTGACCGCGCTGCGCGACCAGAAGGAAGTGCAGGAGTCCAGCGGCCTGGTGGCGCCCTTCGCCGAGCGCCAGCGCCTGGTGGGCAAGCCCGGCTGGGACGCGCTCGAAAAGCGCTACACCTGAACGGGCGACACGATGCCCACCCGACGTTCCTGGCTTGGCGCCGCGGGCGCTGCGGCAGCCCTGATGGCGGCCGGCTGCGCCCCCGCGCCGATGCGGCTGGACGGCACCTTCCTGCAGCCCTGGCGCAGCCATGAGGCCCTTTCGCTGGACGAATGGCAGCGCCGTCTGCGGGTGACGCGCGCGCTGGGCTGCCGCGAGGTGGTCGTCCAGTGGATGGGCCTGTACGGCGGCGCCAACGACTGGATGCTGCCGCCCGCGCTGCTGCAGATGCTGTTCGACGAAGCGGCGCGCCAGGGCATGGGCGTGCGCCTGGGCCTGCCCTACGACGAGCGCTGGTGGACCACGCTCGGCGCCAAGCAGCCCGAGGCGCTGCCGGCCTTCCTGGACCAGACGCGCGAGCGCAGCCTGGCGGCCATGCGCAGCGAGCCGTGGCCCGGGCATGCCGCCTTCCGGGGTTGGTACCTGCCCTACGAGATCGACCAGTACAACTGGGCCACGCCGGAGCGGCGCCGCCTGCTCACGGCCTGGCTGCGCGACCTGGCGGCCGAGCCGCCGAAGCGCGGGCAGCCGCGCCTGGCCGTCTCCACCTTCTACAGCCGCCTTCCCACCCCGGGCTCGCTGGATGGCCTGTGGGCCGAGATCCTCGACGCCGCGCCGCTGCGGCCCATGCTGCAGGATGGCGTGGGCGTCGCCGGCATGGGCAACTACGCGGGCCTGGAGCCGCTGCGCCGCCTGCTGCGCCAGCGCGGCGTGGCCTTCGACCTGATCGTGGAGCTGTTCGAGCAGTTGCCCAACCCGCCCGGACAGCCCGACGGCTTCCGTGCCCGGGCGGCCACGCTGGAACGCGTGCGCGCCCAGCTGGACGTGGCGCGCACCTATGGCGCCGAGCATGTGCTCGCCTTTGCCATCGATCCCTGGCTGCTCGGCGACACCCCCGAGGCCCAGAAGCTGTTGCGCGACTGGCGTGGCGGCGATTCCTGAGAAGCGCATCTCCAAACCGTGTCGGATTCCACACTTGGCGCCTTGCGTCAGGTGCTGGTCACAGCTTCTCCGCAAAGCTTACGAAAAGTGAATTTATACTGAAAATGTATCAACACTCTCAAAGCTTGGGGCGGGAATGAAGGCCGCTGAACCGTTGTCTCCCGCCGCATCCTGGGAGGATGCCGTGGCCCGGGCGACGCAAGTTGCCGCCGCCCATGCCGACGCCGTGGACCAGGAGGGCCGGCTGCCCGTCGAAGTGCTCGCGGCCCTGCGCGCGGAGGGCCTGATGGGCCTGCTGGTGCCCACCCGATTCGGCGGTCCGGGCCTGCCGCTGCGTGCGGTGGTCAATGTCTGCCGGCGCCTCTCCGAAGCCTGCGCCGCCACGGGACTGATCTACGCCATGCACCAGTCGCAGTCCGCCGTGGCTATCCACCACGCGCAGGACAGCGAATGGCACCAGGGCCTCCTCGCGCGCATGGCCGCCGAGCAGATGCTGGTCGCTTCGGCGACCACCGAAGGTTCGACGGGCGGCGCCATCCGCGCCAGCGCCTGCTTCCTGGACCACCAGCCCGAGGGGCGGTTGGACCTGCGCAAGAACGGCGCCGTCATCTCCTATGCCCCCGCGGCCGATGTGTTCCTGGTGAGTGCCCGCCGCGCCGAGGATGCCGCCGCCACCGACCAGCGGCTGGTGGCCGTGCTGCGTGATCAGATCCAGCTGCAGCCGCATACGCCCTGGAACCCCATCGGCATGCGCGGCGCCCGCACCGACCGCTACGACCTGGCCGCCGACTGCGGCGCCGACCAGGTCTATGCCGAGCCCTTCTCGGTGCACATGTCGCAGACCATGCTGCCCACCTCGCACCTGCTGCTGGGTGCCGTGTGGCTGGGCATCGCGGTCTCGGCGCTGGGCCGGGCGCGGGCCTTCCTGCGGCACCGCAACCGCAGCGGTGCGCCGCTCAATCCCATCGCCAACCTGCGCCTGGCCGAAGGCGAGACGCTGGTGCAGCAGTTCCGCGGCACGCTGGCGGCCTGCATGGCGCTCTATGAAGATGTCGACGGCCCGCAGACCGCCACCGAGCGCATGGTCAGCTACAACGCGCTGAAGGTCGGCGCTTCGGAGCTGGTGGTGCGTGTGACCGACATTGCGCTGCGCATCTGCGGCATCCAGGGCTACATGGAACCGGGCGAGTTCTACCTGAGCCGGCACATCCGCGACGCGCATGCTGCGGCGGTGATGGTCAACGACGACCGCATCCTGGGCAGCCTTTCCACCGTGGTACTGGGCGTGCCGCTCAACCGCGACCTTTGAACATCGAGGCCTCGTGCCTCCGCCTTTTCCATCCATGACCACGCCCGCCGAGATCGAACAACAACTCATCGCCCTGATCCAGTCCGCCATCCTCAAGAAGGTGGACCCGGAGGTGCCCCTGCTCGAATCCGGCCTGCTCGATTCCGTCGCCGCCGTCGAGCTGATGCTGGCCGTCGAAAGCCGCTTCGGCTGCACGGTGCCGATCACCGAGGCGCAGGAGCATCTGTACTCGGTGCGCACACTGACCGACTTCGTGGTCGCCAACGCCGCCTGAGCGTCCGTCCACGGCCATGCATTTCGACTACGACAGCGGCCGCTTCGTCCAGACCGAGGCCGGGGGCGAGCGGCCCGCCATCGTGGCCCGCGACCGCCACCTGGACTGGGCGCAACTGCAACGCGAGGCCGAGGCCTGGTGCAACGAGGCCCGCCGCCTGGGCCTGGGCGCGGACATGCCCATCGTCATCCGCGGCCACAAGGAGGCCGCCTTCATGGTGGCGCTGACCGGTGCGCTGATGCTGCGCGCGCCCTTCGTGCCGGTGGATGCCGTCTATCCGGCCGAGCGGCTGGCCAGCATCTGCGACATCCTCGATGCCCACCTGCTCTACGACGCAGCCCAGGGCCGCTTCGAGGTGCTGCGCGACGGCACCGGCACGCCGCTGGCCGAGAAGGACCTGTGCTACGTGATGTTCACCTCGGGCACCACCGGCCAGCCCAAGGGCGTGCAGATCGGCCGCGAGAGCGTGCAGGGCCTGATCGACTGGATGCGGCTGGACTTCGGCCTGGGCGAACGCCCGGTCTTCCTCGACCAGACGGTGTTCAGCTTCGACGTGTCGCTCTACGACGTGTTCGGCACGCTGGCGCTGGGCGGCACCATCCTCATGCTGGACCGGCAGGACGCCGCCTCGCCGCTGAAGGTGGCGGCGCTGATGGCCGAGCATGGCGTGACGACCTGGGTGTCCACGCCGTCCTTCGCGCAGCAGCAGCTGGTCAACCCGGGCTTCACGCAGGCCGCGCTGCCGCAGCTACGCACCTTCGTCTTCTGCGGCGAGCCGCTGCCCGTGCCGCTGTGTCGGCAACTGCGCAAGCGCTTTCCCGATGTGCCGCTGCTCAACACCTACGGCCCGACCGAGGCCACGGTCGCGACCACGCTGCTGGTGGTGGAAGACGCCATGCTGGCCACCGACACGCCGCTGCCCATCGGCCGCGCCAAGCGGGACAGTGCCGTGTACTGCGACGAAGGCGAGCTGTGCATCGCCGGCCCGCACGTGATGCGCGGCTACCTCAACCGGCCCGACCTCAATGCCACGCGCATGTTCGTCCGCGATGGCCAGCGCGGCTTTCGCACCGGCGACCTGGGCACCGAGAGCGACGACGGCCTGCTCTTCTGCCATGGCCGCATCGACGACCAGATCAAGCTCAACGGCTACCGGCTGGAGCTTATGGAGGTGGATGCGGCCCTGGCCACGTTGCCGGGCAGCCGCGGCGCCTCGGCCGTGGCCCTGAGGCGGCCCAACGGTGCGGTGGCCCGGCTGGTGGCCTTCGTCGAGACCGGGAGCGACGCCCCCGCGCTGCCGGCCGAACTCGCCGACTGGAAGGCGCTGCTGGCCGCGCGCCTGCCGCACTACATGATCCCGTCGGAGCTGCTGCCCTGCGCGCAGTTGCCGGTGTCGGTCAACTACAAGACCGACCGCGCCAAGCTGGCGCGGCTGTACGAGACGCTCAACGCTTGAAGGTGTCGGTGCGGGCCGGCTGCATCGTCAGCACCGGCTTGTCGGCCGTGCCGGTCATGAACAGGCTCAGGTGGTCGCCGGCCTGCAGCGCGGGCAGGGCCTGCGCCGCGCTCGTGGCACTGCCGCAGGCCGCCGCCAGTTGGGCCTGCACCGGATTCACCGAGCGCGCACCGGCCGTCATCGGCCCGACGTCGCGCACGACGGGCGTGCCGGCGGGTGCGATCTGCAACTGGGCCTTGGCGCAGCCGGGCACCAGGTTGTAGAAGCGCAGATCGGCTTTCAGCGCATCGGGCACGTCGCCCGTGTCGTCGATGGCGGTGAAGGCATGGCCACTGCCCTCGCGCCGCAGCACCCAGGTGCCGAAGCTGTCGGGCTTCACTTCGAGCGTTGCCGCCTTCTTGCCACCCACCTGCACGACGAAGGGCTTGCCGCCGGCCACGATGGCGTAGCTGGTGGCAGGTGTCTGCGGCCCGATGCGCTGGGCCGGGCCGCCGGCCACCTGCACCAGCAGCGTCTCGCTCGTAGGGTTGACCACGCGCACGAAGGACGAGCCGGCCGGTGGCCGCGCGGCATACAGCTGCGACAGCGCGCCGTCCTGGGCCAGGGCGGGCAGTGTCACGAAGGCGTAGGCGGCAGGCAGCACCAGCGCGCGAAGGAGGAAGGCGAGAGGCTTCATCAGAATTGAAAGTAGAGGAACCGCGCTTCGCGATGCAGGTTCATGACACTGACCAGCAACAGGAGCAGCACGACGACCAGCCAGGCGACGCTGGGCTGCCAGCGCAGCCACGCAGGCCGGCCTTCCTGCACGCGGCCCAGGGCGGGCGAGAAGCGACCGAGGATCTGGTAGGCGTTGGGTGCGCCCCAGGCGACGGCCAGCAGCGCCACGATCAGCAGCGCCTGCATGTGGCGGCCGACCAGCGTCTGCCAGCCGGTCCAGCCCTGCGCCAGCAGAGCGGCGGCCTGGGCACCGCCCAGCGATTCGACGCCGCGTCCCCCCGCCATGCCCTGCAGCAGCGCCAGAGCGTCGGGCACATCGTTGGCGCGGAAGAACACATGGGCGACGGTCACGGCCGCGAAGGTGAGCGCCACGCAGGCCAAGAGCCACACCCGCCTGCCGCGCGTGCCCTGCGGAGCGACCCGCGGCGCCAGGGCGATGCGCCAGGCGTGGTTGAGGCACAGGTAGCTGCCATGCAGCAGCCCGTAGATGAAGAACTGCAGGCCCGCGCCATGCCACACGCCCGCCAGGCCCATGGTGTAGAGCGTGGGCCAGCCGATCATCAGCGCGAAGCCGGCCGGCGTGCGGCTGCCGGCGGCGCCCACCGGCAGGCCGCGGCGGCTGCGCCAGCGCGATACCTTCATGGCCATCGGGTAGTACAGGTAGGTGGTGAGGTAGCGCGTCAGCGTCATGTGCCAGCGCGCCCAGTAGTCGATGATGCTCGCCGCCTTGAAGGGCGAGTTGAAGTTCAGCGGAAAGCGCACGCCGAACATCTTGGCCAGGCCCAGCGCCATGTCCGAATAGCCCGAGAAGTCGAAGTACAGCTGCAGCGTGTAGGCCAGCGCGGCGCCCCAGGCGCCCCAGAACTGCGGGTCGCCGGGCGCCGCGAAGCCGGCGTCGGCATAGGGCGCGATGCTGTCGGCCAGCAGCACCTTCTTGGCCAGTCCGATGACGAAGAGCGTGCCGCCCACCGACAGGTTCTCGGCACGGAAGCGGTAGGTCTGGTCCTGGTCGAACTGCGGCATCATTTCCTTGTGATGCAGCACCGGGCCCGCGATCAGGTGCGGGAAGAAGGTGACGAACAGCGTGTGGTTGAGCAGGCTCGCCTTCTTCACCGCGCCAGCCTGGCAGTCCAGCAGGTAGCCGATCTGCGTGAAGGTGAAGAAGGAGATGCCCAGGGGCAGCAGGATGTCCTGCACCGGCCCCGCACGCAGCCCCAGGTCCGCCAGCGCCCCCAGCAGCGTGGTGAAGTACTTGTAGTAGAAGAGCAGCGCCAGGTTGCAGCCCACGCCCACGGCCGTGATCCACCACTGCCGGCGCTTGTCGGCAGCACTGCCGATGATGAGCCGGCTGAACACATGGTTGACCAGGATCGAGCCGGCCAGCAGCGCGACGAAGCGCGGGTTCCACCAGCCGTAGAAGACGAAGGAGGTCAGGCACAGCCACAGCGCCGCCCAGCGCCTGCCGGCCGCAGCCAGGGCGTAGTAGCCACCCAGCGCCACCGGCAGGAAGAGGAACAGGAAGAGGTACGAGTTGAACAGCATGCGCGTCAGGGCAGGGCGGCGGCGGCACGCGCCTCGTCGGCACTCAGGGGGAGCGACAGCGAGAGCTCGGAGAAGGTCCACACCACGAGCTTGAGGCTGGTGGGCCAGCGCTCCTTTTGGGCCAGGGCCGCCAGCATGGCGCCGGAGAAGTAGCCGCCGTCGTGGCTGAGGGTCCAGACCTCGCGTCCGAGCTGGCGGCCCAGGCGTCCCGGGAATTCACTGCGCAGTCCGTTGGAGTCGCCCACCAGCAGCACCTCGGCCGACGGCCCCGCGTCCAGCAGGCCGCCGCTGGCCACCGGCACGATGCGCTCGGGCGTGAACCGCTCCAGCGCCGGGCGCCATCCTTCGGGCAGGGTGTCGAGGCCGGCCAGCACGATCAGGTCGCCCATGCGCGGCTCGGGTGCCGTGCCGCGCTGGTCGTCGAAGCGCTGGGTGCCGGGGCCGCCCAGCATCGGCAACGCGGTGCGCCCGATGGCGTCGGCCGCCGCCTCGGCGCCGGCCGGGGCCATGTGGACGTCGGTGCGGTAGTAGGCCTGCGGCAGGGCCGCCAGCGCCGGGCGCAGGTCGACCTGCGGCACGCCGGCCTCGGCCAGGCGCCGTTGCCAGTCGTCCAGCCGGGCCTGCATGGCGGCGGACACCGGCAGGCCGCACAGGTGCGTGGCCTCGATGCGCGACTTGTCAGGCACCGTGGCCACCACGAGCTGCACACCGCGCGCGCGCAGCACCTGCGCCCAATGCCGCATCAGGGCCACGCGCCGCTCGTAGGCCGCAGCGGCAGCCGCCTCGCCCGCCTGGGGGCGCAGCCCGTCGCGGTAGAAGAGCCAACCGGGGCAGCCCTGGGCCACCTGCGGGCCCAGGTCGCCCATCAGACGCCAGCGCAGCCCCGCGCCCCAGCGTGTCCAGTCGCCCTGGCCGGGCAGGGCACCCAGGGTGCGGTTCATGGCGGCTTCGGCGCCGGCCTGCTGCCAGGCGCTGCGATCCGCCGCCGCCAGCCGCCACAGGCCCCAGGCGAGGCCGGCGACCAGTAGCAGGCCGATGACGAAGGCGAAGGGTGCATGCCGCCGGGCGGGCGGCACGGCCGTGTTCTGCGCCGGGGGCGCGGCCTGGCTCACGCCAACGCGGCCTGGATGCGGCGCTGCCACTCCTCGGCCGACATCACCGACGCGCTGTCCCACAGCCCGCGGGCGTCCGGACCCAGGTGGAAGTTGGGTTCGAACAGCTGCCACACCAGCGCCTGCGGCTTCTGTTGCTTGAAGCCGTTGGACTCCACGTACTCGATCAGCACGCGCCAGAAACCGACGTCGCCCGGCTTCCAGTTGACCGACACCGGCCGGTCGAGCACGTTCGAAAGCTTCTGCGGAAAGCCGAAGTAGGGCTGCACCATGCTGTTGCCGGTGACGTGCACGGGCGCAGGGGCATCGGCCAGCAGACTTTCGCCATCGCCCGCGCGTCGCACGGAATAGATCTCGCGGCCCACGGCCCGGCGCTGCTCGGGCGAGAGGAAGCGGTCCGCCAGATCGCCGTAGCGGCGCTCGTTGATCAGCGGCCCCAGCGTCATGCCGGTGCCCGGTTGCCCAGACAAGTTGGGCACTTTCTGGCGGATCAGGTCGGCCGTGGCCTGGGCCGTGGCGTCGGCCGCGGGCTGCGCCCAGTGCTGGTCGGTGCGGTAGTAGACCGGCTGGCCGGCGGCCTTGAGGGCCATCAGCAGCTTGTCGTCGTCGAAGGTGGCCACGCCGGCCGTCTGCAGGCGCGAGAGGATGCCGGCATAACGCTGGCGCATCTCGGGCGCCATGGGCTTGTCCGCGGGCAGCTTCTCCGCATAGATGCGCATCTTGTCGGGCAGCACCGGCACCACCAGCGCCACGCCCTTGGCCGCCAGCAGCTGGCTCACCTGCGCCACGCGCGCGACGGTGGCGTCGATGGCTTTCCAGTCGGGCGCGGCCAGGCTGTCCCAGGCCGCGAAGATGAAGTTGTCCTGTCCCACGAAGGCCAGGGTGTCGGCCTGGGCGCGGGCCAGCCCGGCCAGGGCCAGACCCATCGGCAGGCCCAGCAGGTGGCGGCGGCGCATGCCGCGGTCGGTGCGGTCGTCGTTCATTGGATGCAATCCCCTCGGGTGGATCGTCTGCGCGCGCGGCAGCCGGAGCCGCGCATCGGCAGGGTCGGTGGGTTCAGTAGGAATAGGACAGCGTCATGAACACGCCCTTGGCCCGGTCGGCATCGCCGCCCAGGCGGGCGCGGTATTGCACGCTCAGATCGGCATGCGAGCGCTGGGCGTTGTAGCGGTCCTCGTTGAGCCAGTAGCGCAGGTTGACGCCGATGCCGGCGCCGGCGGACCAGCTGCTGCCGTTGCCCGCGAGCGCGAAGCTGCTGGCGCCGGCCAGCGGCACTCCGCTGACGCGCGCCTGGGTCGAGTACCAGTCGGCCGCCAGCGTGACGTGCGGGAACACCACCAGACGGTCGCTGTACGAGGTCAGGAAGCTGCGGCCCACGCGCACCTCGCCGGCGGCGAAGCCCTGGCCCCGGCGCAGGCGCCCGTCGCCGGTGGCGAGCGTGTTGCCCGATGCGTCGCGCTCGGTGTAGTCCACGCCATGGTCCAGCAGCGTGTAGCCGGCCTGCACATAGCCTTCCATCGTGTACCAGCTGGACTTGTCCAGCCGCAGCGCAGTGCCGTCGTAGAAGCCGTAGAGCATGTAGGCCTGCCAGCCGCCCGAGGCCTTGCCGCCCTGGTAGTCGATGGTGGCGGCCTGGCTGTTGAGGGCGCAGCGCACCGAGGCCGGACCGGCGTTGATGGCGCCCGAGCGTGTGGCCGTGCCCAGCAGGAACTGCCGCTCGATGCCGAAGGTGAGGTTGGTGCCGGCATCGGGCGTGAAGCGTGCGCCGATGGCGCCCACGGTCGACGGCCAGCCCGAGGCGCTGTTGAAGGTGCCCTGGCTCACGGTGGTGGTGCCGCCGCAGGGGTTGTCCACCACCTGCGCGCCCGTGACCGTGTTGCCGCTGTGCAGCGTGTTGGAGAGGCGGCCGTACACCTCGAAGGTGCGGTTGCTGCTGTTGAGGAACTCCGGCGGCCGCCAGTACGCTTCCACGGTGCTGAACGTGGCATTGCCCGGCACCGAGATCGGCTGGCCGGCCAGCGCGTTGGAGGGCGAGCGCGCGCCGCGGTAGCCCACTGAGGCGTTCACGCCCCATTCGCGCGAGAAGTTGGCCACCGCGCTGCGGGTGTCGAAGCGCTGCTGCTTGTCGAGCGTGATCTTGCCGGCGTCGGCATCGTCGATGGCCTGGCGCAGCATGGCCGCGGCGGCCGGGCGGTTGCCGACGGCGGCGGTGGCATAGGCCTCGTCCAGCACGTTGGTCTCGGGGGCCTCGCCGGTGCTGCGCGCGGCCACGAAGTCCTGCAGCGCCAGGTCGTACTGCTTGCGGTTGGTGTAGAGGTAGGCGCGCTGGCGCAGCAGGCCGGCGTCCTGGGGCTTGGCGGCCAGCGCGGTGTTGAGGCGGTCCATCGCCTCCTGCTGCTCCTGCGCCGTGCCCGAGGCCAGCGTGGTGGTCAGCAGGGTCTGGTTGGCTTCGCTGTCGGGCTGCTCGGCCACGGCGCGGCGGGCCAGGGCGATGGCTTTGGGGTACTCCTGCCGGCCGTAGGCGGCATAGGCGCGACTGGCGGGGCTGTCGGTGCCCGGATCGTCCCAGGGCGCCAGTTCGCAGACGGTGCCGTAGGGCGTGTCGCGGCACAGCTGGATCGGCGCCAGGGCAGTCAGGCTGTTGTCGGCACCGGGGCCCCAGCCGGCGAAGCGGCTGGCGCGCTTGAGGCGGGCCTGCGCCTGGGCGTCGTCCGCGGGCAGCGGTGCGACCAGGGCGCGGGCGCGATCGGGCTGGTCGGCTGCCAGCGCCAGATCGGCGCCGATCAGCCGCGCATTGCGGCGCTGGTCGTCGGTGATCCAGTCCAGGGCCAGCACATCGTCGATGTCTTTCTGCGCGGCGGCGGTGTCGCCCAGCGACTGGCGCAGGTAGGCGCGCAGCAGCTGCACGCCGGTGTTCTCGTCGTCGGCCGACAGGGCTTCGGTGGCGGCCTTCTCGGCCGCGGCGTCGTCGCGCATGGCCTGCAGCACGCCGATGAGCAGCATGCGGTGGCTGGCCACGTCGGGCGCGATGCGCACCGCGTCGCGGGCCTCGGCCAGCGCCTCGCGGTTGCGGCCCTTGTTGAGGGCGGCGTAGGCGGCCTGGGCATGCAGGTTGGCGATCTGCTGCCGGGCGAGGCGCATGCGGGCCATGATCGCGTCCTTGTTGGGTGCGCCCAGGGCCATGGCCACGTTGCCGTACTGCACGACGTCGTCATAGCGCTGCTGGTTCTCCAGCGCGTTGAGCCACAGCAGCGTCCACGGACCCTGGCTGGGGTCGATGCGCACCGCCTGTTCGGCCAGCTTGGCGGCCTCGGCGTACTTGCCGTCGTTGTAGAGCGTGTACGCCTCGGTGGCGATGGGAAAGCCTCGGCGGTAGGCCTCGGTGGTGGGCGTGCCGTCGGCGGCCGTGGGGGCGGCGGGGCGCAGGTTGACCAGCGCGGCCTGCAGCTCCGGGCTGCCGTGGCCCTGCGCGATGGCCTGGGCGGCGCTGCGCGCGGCTTCGTCCAGCCGGCCGAGCTTCTGCAGCGAATAGACGCGCAGCAGCTGCAGGCGCGCGACGTCCGGCCGCAGCCGGAGCGCGGCATCGGCCCGCTGCAGGGCCACGTCGTAGCGGCCCCGGTTGTAGGCACGGTAGCCCTGCGCGGCCAGGCGCCAGGCGGCGCCGCGAAGGCGGTTGCCGCCGCGGCTCGCGCGGCCGGTGCGGGGGCCGGACGCACGCGCGGCCGGCGCCGCGCGGCGCTCGCCGGGACGCACGAACTGCGCGGGCGCGTCGGGCGAGGGCGGCTCCTGCAACTGCGCCAGGTCCAGCCGCGTGGGGATCGTCGGCAGCCGGCGCGCACCGGCGCCCAGCACCACGTCGGGGCCACCGGGCGGGAAGGGGCCCTGCGGTGGTGCCGGCGGCGGCGCACCGCCGATCTGCATCAGCGGGTCGGCGTCGGCAGAGGAGGGCATGCCGCGCGGCTCGATGCGGGCCATGCGCACCATGGCCAGGCTGTCGCCGGACAGGCGACGCCGCCAACCGGGCAGCTCCGCCATCTGCAGCGCGTCCTGCGGCGTGTCGGGCAAGGGTGCGGGTGACGGGGCGGGCTGGCCAGCGGCCGTGGCCGTCTCGGGCAGCGTCAGGCGTGCGGCGATGCGCAACTGGATGCCGGCGTCCTGTCCGGGCGGCGCCTCGGCAGCGAGGGGCGCGACCGAGGCGAGGGCGGGCATCACCGGCCAGGCCGCAGCCAGGGCCATCGCCAGCGTGGCTTTGCGGTGCAGCGGTTTCATGCGGTTGCGTGTTGGGTATGGGTTTTGAGGCCGACGAACTGCGAGTCGTTTTCCTGGAAGGCGATGGCTTCGTCGAGGGTGGCGTCGTCCAGCCAGCCGTTGTCCACCAGGATCGCGCCCAGGGGGCGACGCGACTGCGCCTGCAGGCGCAGGGCCGCCTCCAGGTGCTCGGGGTCGATGGCGCGCCAGGACAGCAGCAGCTCGCCCAGCCGCTGACGCGTCTGCACCAGGTGGTCGTCGGAGGGGAAGTCGTGCATGGTCTTGTCCCACACCAGCCGGGTGCCCAGCAGCTTGTGCGACAGGAACAGGCGCCAGGCCCGGGCGGCGGCGGCGGCGTTGATGAAGTTGCCCACCACCATGCGTGGCACCGACAGCAGCCCGTGCTCCCAGCCGTACATGCGGGTCACGAACCAGGCCCGCTGCAGCACGCGCCACAGCAGCAGCACGCCGTTGATGGCCATCACCGTCACCACCCAGCTGCCGGGCTGCAGCAGGGACGGGTAGTGCACGTCGAACCAGCCGAGCTGGTAGGCCACGAAGAACAGCATGAAGTTGAGCACCAGCAGATAGCCCAACATGGCGACGAAGGACGTCACCAGCCCCTTGCGGTCACGGTAGAGCAGGTACTTGGCGGCGAGCGAGCCGCGCCAGCCCACCTGCTCCCAGCCCTGGAAGCCGATGCCCAAAGTCCAGCGGGCCTTCTGCCGGTAGGCGGTGCGGAAGGTGTCGGGGAAGAACTCGCGCACGCCCAGCGGCATGCGCAGCGCGTGCACCTTCTCGCCGCCCAGGCCGAACCATTTGGAGCGGCGCGTCACGTAGTCCACCTCGAAGCGGCCGAAGATCTGCTTCATGCCGAGCTGGCCCAGGCGGTTGCCGATGTCGTAGTCCTCGGTCAGGCTGTCGACGTTGAAGGGCTGGTTCTGCGTCGCCTCGGCCAGCGTATGCAGCGCTCGCAGCGAGAAGCAGGTGCCCACGCCGGCCGAAGGCACCACATGGGCCAGACTCTCGCGCACCACCAGGTCCTTGCTGTGCCATTCGGCGAACTCGTCCATGTAGGTGCCGGCCACCAGCTCGAACCAGTGGCGCTCCAGCGAGGTCACCGGCAGCTGGATGAAATCCATGCGCGGCAGCAGGTAGTTGTAGTACTTGAGCTCCAGCGGGTGGAGCACGTCCTCGCTGTCGTGCAGCACCACGCCCGCAAAGCGCTGGCCGGTGGACTTCTCGTACTTGAACACGGCCTGCACCACCCAGTTGAGGCAGTCGGCCTTGCAGGTGGGGCCGTCGTGGGGCACTTCCACGCGCACCAGGTGGCGGTAGCGCCGGCGCATGCGCTCCACCTCCTCGATGGTGCGGGCGTCGTTGCGGTAGGTGCCCACGAAGATGACGTAGTCGCGGTACTCCAGCGTCGAGACCATGTTGGCCAGCATCGGCGCGATCACGTCGTACTCGTGCCAGGCCGGCACCATGATGGCCATGGGCTGCTCCTCGCGCTCGCGCAACTGCGCCACCGACAGCGGCGTATAGCGCCGCCGCACCGTGAGCGCCCGCCAGGCCTCGCGCACCCAGTACCACAGGTCGATGAACAGGTCGTCCAGCCCGGAGATCAGCACCAGCACCGCCACGGTCGCCGTCATCACCTCCAGCAGGTGGTAGTAGTCGGCCAGCAGGTACGGCCAGTAAAGCGAATCCATGCTTGGAAAGCGCCTCAGCGCCCGACCCTGGCCGACGTCAGCGCCATCCCGTGCCAGCCGCCGCGGGACCGGGCGCTCTTGCAAAAGAAGGGGCCGC
The DNA here is from genome assembly GCF_913773995.1 of uncultured Pseudacidovorax sp. GTDB lineage: Bacteria > Pseudomonadota > Gammaproteobacteria > Burkholderiales > Burkholderiaceae_C > Xenophilus. The sequence goes on along the minus strand of NZ_CAJYES010000252.1, from coordinate 15,231 downwards.
GGAGCAGGCCACGCGCGGGCACCCGCGGAACTGGCTTTGCCAGGCCGCCGGGTGCGCCCCCTTCAGGGGGGGAGCGGAGCGCGCAGCGCGCAGCCTGGGGGTCACTTGTTCCGGTCATGGCGGCGCTTCAGGCGGTGGGCGATGACGAAGAGCAGCAGAAGCAGCAAGAGCGCGAAGGCGATCAGCGGCACGCCCCACGACAGGTGGCGCTGCCACTGGGCCAGGAAGCCGGCGCTCTCCGGCGCAGCGTCGCTGTTGGCGGCGGTGCTGCCGTCGGACCAGGCCACCGGGCCTTCATCGCCCAGCACGGCCAGGTCGCCGCGGTTCAGCACGAAGGGCTTGCCCAGGGCCGGCTGCGTGCCCAGCACCTGGTAGACCAGGCCGTACTGGCCATGGCTGCTGGCCACTTCGATGGCGCTGGCCTGGGCCAGGCCGCCCACGTCCAGCCAGGGCGACTGCTTGCCGTTGATGCGTAGATGGCCGTCCTTGACCGATACACGGGCGTTGGCCCCGTCGACCGGCACCTGCAGCGCCAGGAAGGGGCGGGCGGGGTTGAAGGCGCCCTGGCCCTGCACCACCAATTCGGCGCGCACCGGGCTCACGCCGGCAGCGGCGGCAATGCGCACGAGGCGCGGCAGCGTGGCGACGGCATCGGCCAGGTAGGACTCGGGCACGGCCACCTGGGGGTGGTAGGCCATCAGCGGCAGCAGGCCGACGAAGGTGCCGTCGGGCGTGGCGTCGCCGGTGCGCAGGGCGGTGGTGCGCAGCACCTGGACCGGGTAGGGCTGGGGCGCCTCGTTGCAGCCGTCGTAGTAGGGCTGGCGCTGGATGGCCACTCGCAGCACGTTGTTCAGGCCCAGCACGTAGCTGGGCACGCGGGCGTCGATGCGCTCGGGATGGCCGTCGGCATTGAGCCGGCGTGCGCCCAGGAGCGTGTCGTTCCAGTAGATCGTGGCGACCGGCGCGGAGCGGCCGGCGCTGGGCGACACGGCCAGGTCGACGGCGATGTCGGTGGGCAGGCGGCCGTCGGCCGACAGCGCGGCCAGCGGCATGGTGACGGTCCAGTCACCCTTGGCGAGCACGTCGAAGTTGGGGTTGGTGCCGCCCCATTGCGTCGGGTGGATGATGGTGCGGCTGCCGGCCTCGGCCTGGTCGGCCTTGTCGATCACGGCATTGCGGCCCACCAGCACGTTGCGCCAGGCATCGGCGAAGGCACCGGCGGCCTGCGCGCCGGCGTCCTCGGCCAGCACGATCACGGGCCGCGCGCCCAACGTGGCCAGGCGCACCATGTGCGAGGGCATGCCGTCGGCGGCCAGGGCCGTCTGGCGGCCGCGCCACTCGGACAGGGCCCGTGCGGCGTCGGCATCGCCATTGAGCTGCGCGGCCAGCGCGTCGAGGGCGGCATTCATCTGCTGGCGCAGCGGGGCGTCCATCACGAGCAGGTCGCCCGTGGCGGCGCCGGAGCCCAGCACCATCAGCGCGCCCACCTCGGCGGCATCGCGGATCTGGTGGCGCGGCTCGCCGGCGGCCAGGCCCGAGAAAGCGGGCAGTCCGGCCAGTGCGGGCGGAATCTGCCAGCCCTGGGTGTCGATGCTGTCGCCCACCGCGGGGAAGCTGCGCACGTTGATCTGGCGGCCGGCCTGTTCCATGGCCAGGCCCATGCGCCAGGCGCTGTCGTAGGCGGTCTTGGAAAGGCGCTTGCCGGCCACGATCATCGTGGGCTTGGCAGGCAGTGCCACCCAGGCATCTGCCAGATTGACCAGGGCGCCGCTGGTGAAGCGGTAGGTGAAGCGGGTGTCGGGTTCGACCGCCAGCACGTTGCCTGACGGGCGCTCGTAGGCGCAGATGCGCTCGGGCGAGTTGTTGATCCAGCTGACGCCCAGACGCAGGAAGCCGTCGACGATGGTGCGGGTGTCCACCTTCAGCGTCTGGGTGGCATCGCCCTCGGCCGTGTCCACGCGCGTCGCGTAGCTCGGCCGGCCGTTGACGGTGAGCGTGATCGAGGTGCGGGCCTCCTCGGGCTTGTAGTAGCGCCCACGGAAGTCGATGCCCGCGTCGGCGATGGCGACGTTGCGCGGCACCGGCAGGTAGAACTCCTGCTTGGCATCGAAGCCGGTGAGCAGCACGGTGCGGGTGATGCCGAGGTCGGCCAACGTGAACGTGCGCGTGACCCAGGTCTCGCCCTGCAGGCGCTGCAGGGCGTCGCCCGCGGGGCTGGCCAGCGCGGCCACCGGCGCGAGCAGGCTGGCGCCGAGGAGCAGCGGTAGGGGGCGAAGAAGGCGGTGGGGCAGTCTCATGCGAAGTCCAGGCTCGGAACGGAAGCGGGTTGGAGGGGCGGGGGCGCGAACTCGGCCACGGGGCGGCCGCACAGCGCATCGACGATGCGGCGGCAGGCATGGCCATCGCCGTAGGGGTTGCCGCGGCGGCGGATCTCGGCGTACGCGTCGGGGTCGTCCAGCAGGCGGCGCGCGGCGCGCAGGATGCGTTCGGGCGCCGTGCCCACCAGGTGTGCGGTGCCGGCGGCCACGGCCTCCGGGCGCTCGGTCACATCGCGCATCACCAGCACCGGCTTGCCGAGGTGGGGTGCTTCTTCCTGCACGCCGCCGGAGTCGGTGAGGATCAGGTGCGCGCGGCGCATCAGCCAGATGAAGTCCAGGTAGCCCACGGGCTCGATCAGGTGGACGTTGGGCAGGCCGTGCAGCAGCTGCATGACGACGCCGCGCACATTGGGATTCATGTGCACCGGATAGACGATCTCCACGTCGTCGCGCAGGGCCAGCTCGCGCAGGGCGGCGCAGATGTTGCGAAAGCCCTCGCCGAAGTTCTCGCGCCGGTGGCCGGTGACCAGCACCAGCCGCCGGTCGGGCGCCACCCACCCGTAGCGGCCGCCCACCGTGGCCGCAAGCACCGGGTCGGCATCCAGCCGGGCCAGCGTCGCGGCCAGCGCGTCGATCACGGTGTTGCCGGTCACCCAGGCGCGTCCGCCCAGGTGTTCACGCCGAAGGGCGTCGCGGGCGGCGGGCGTGGGCGCGAACATCCATTCGCTCATCACGTCGACGACGCGGCGGTTCATCTCCTCGGGAAAGGGCGCCCGCATGTCGCCGCTGCGCAGGCCCGCCTCCACATGGCCGACCGGAATGCGCAGATGGAAGGCGGCCAGCGCGCAGGCCGCGGCCGTGGTCGTGTCGCCATGCACCAGCACGCAGTCGGGACGCAGCTCGCGCAGCACGTCGTCCATCCGCGTGGTCAGGCGGGCGCTGAGCTGGTTGAGCGTCTGGTCGGGCTGCATCACGTCCAGGTCGCGGTCGGCCTTGAGGCCGAACAGGCCCATGGCCTGGGCCAGCATCTCGCGGTGCTGCCCCGTGATGCACAGGGTGCTGCGCAGTTGCGGTTCAGCCGCCAGGGCGGACACCAGGGGGGCCATCTTGATGGCCTCGGGGCGGGTACCAAAGATCGAAAGGACGTGCATCGGGAAGCGGAAAGCGCCCACCGAGCCGGCCCCCGTGTCGGACGGCGTCCCACTGGGGGCGCCATGGTTGGATTGGCGCTGAATGTTAACTTTGGTTAACTATGGTATCCAGCGTGTCAGACGGGACGCCGACCATCCCGTTGAAAGATCGCTGAAACGTGAACTATTGTGAACTTGACCGGAGGGTCGCCGCGCTTTCCCAGCGGGGCCTGACCGCGATCGGCCCGCTGCGGCGGCCCGTGGGCTGTAATGCTTTCGTGCGCCTCGCCTGCGCGTGTCAAGGGAGAGCGGGGCGAATCGGCGGGTCCGGAGGCCATTTCCCTGCGCACGAGGGCCAAAATGACGTTTTCGAACAACGGTATGCAAAGAGCATGTGCACTTTTTGCGGTGAGCGGGTGGGGGTACCGTGCTTTACAAATTCCACACAATGACACAATCGGTGATCAATTGGTCAATTTGTGCTCCAGATGCCCCGCCCGACGCCTTCCACGCAGCGTTTTTCCGGCTTCACGCTGATCGAAGTGATGATCGTGGTCGCCATCGTCGCGATCCTCACGGCCGTCGCGCTGCCCAGCTATCGCGACTACGTGCTGCGCGGGCAGATCGTCGAAGGCACCAATGCGCTGGCCGCGATGCAGGCCAACACGGAGCGCTACTTCCAGGACAACCGGACCTATGCGGCCGTCGGCAGCACCGCCACGCCGCCGTGCTCGGCCGGTGCGGACACGACGCGGACGTTCGGCAAGTTCCTGGTCTCCTGCAGCGGCACGCCGACGGCCACCACATACACCCTCCAGGCCGTCGCCAGTTCTCTGGGCAACCTGACGTACACCGTCAAGCAGGACGGCTCGCGCAGCACCTCGAGCCTGCCCTCCGGCTGGGGCGCGAACTGCGGCACGGCCTGGATCGTCAAGCGAGGCCAGACATGCCCGTGAGCGCGGTCCGTCCCGCGGCCACGCGGGCGTCCGGCTTCACGCTGGTCGAGCTGATGATCACCCTCTCGCTGCTGGCCATCCTGCTGGCGGTGGGCGTGCCTTCGCTGGCCGACTGGATCCGCAACAGCCGCATCCGCACCGCCGCCAACAACGTCCAGGACGCCCTGCGCACCGCGCAGAACGAGGCGCTGGGCCGGAGCCGGCCGATGGTGTTCATGTTCACCAACAGCGCCCCGACGACAGCGCCGGCCTCGGTATCGGCAGCCAGCGGCGGCAAGTTCTGGGCCGTCTATCAGCTGCCGGTGGGCGGCTCCGCCGAGTCGGCGCAGCTGATCGGCACCGGCAACTTCAGCGGAGCGGCGGATGGCGTCGCCATCACCGGCCCGGCCGAGGTGTGCTTCAGCAGCCTGGGCCGGGTCACGGGCGCGGCGGCGAGCTCCGGCCTGGGATCGACCTGCCAGGCGCCCACCGGCACGCCGCCGCTGCAGAGCTTCGCGATCACGCTCACCGGGGCCAATCGCCCGCTGCGCGTGACCGTGGGCCTCAGCGGTCAGGTCCGCATGTGCGACCCGGCCCGCAACATCACCAGCAGCCCGGACGGCTGCTATAGCTGAGCGCCCCATGCCGATGCGTGCACGTCGTTCCCCCTCCCGGCCGCTGCGCCAGCGCGGCGTGGCCCTGATCGAGGTGCTGGTGTCGATCCTGCTGTTCTCGGTGGCGATCCTAGGCCTGATCGGACTGCAGGCGCAGGCCATCGCACTGTCGCTGGAGGCCGACTACCGCAGCCGCGCGAGCCTGCTGGCCGACGAGATCGTCGGGCAGATGTGGCTGTACAAGACGGTGAGCCTGTCCAGCACCATCACCACGCCGTGGACCACCAAGGTGGCGACGTCCACGGCCAGCCAGCTGCCCAACGGCTCGGGGACGATCACGCCGGTTTCCGGGACCACCAACGCCGCCGACATCGTGATCACCTGGAAGGCGCCCTCCCGCAGCGCCACCGACAGCGCGAGCAGCTTCAGCACGCGCGTCACCCTGCCGTCGCTCTGACTCGGCGTGAACGAGCCCGCCATGTACGCCCGCGTTGCCGCCCCGCGCCGCCTTCCTGCCGCAACGGCGCATCGCCTACGGGGCGGTGGCCATGCCCTGGGTCGGGTTCCGGCGGCGCGCCGGCCGGCCGTGAGCGGTGTCTCGCTGCTCGAACTGCTCGTGGCCATGGCCCTCGGGCTCGTGGTGGTGCTGGCCGTGATGAGCGTGCTGGTGCTGGGCGAATCCAACCGCCGCACCACCACCGGTACCAACGACATGAACCAGAGCGGCGGCTTCGCGAGCACGGTCATCGACCGGGCGCTGCGTTCGGCCGGCGCCGGCTTGGCGCAAGGCTACGACTGGGGCGTGCTGGGCTGCAAGCTCAACGCCAGCCGCACGGCCGGCTCCACCACCACCAGCGTGCTGCCGGTGTCCTCCGCCTTTCCGGCGCCCTTCGCGAGCCTGCTCGGCGGTGCGTCGGGCAGCGCCAACCTGCGGCTGGCGCCGGTGCTGATCGGGCAGGGCCAGGGCGCCGATGGTTCCGACATCCTGGTCACCATGGGCGGCAGCGCGCCGCTGGGCGACATCCCGCGCCTGGTGCGGGGCACCGGCGGCACACAGAAGCTGCTGCTGGACAACACCATCGGCATGCAGGCGGCCGACGTGCTGCTGCTCAGTGCCAAGAACGTGACGGACTGCCTGGTCACGCAGGTGGACAGCAACTTCGTGCCGCCCACCGGCGGCACGGACACCCTGCCGGTGGGCGGCACCTACTACCGCGCCAGCGCCGGCAGTACCACCTTCGATGCGCTGGCCAAGAGCCCGGACGCCTATGTCACGGCGCTGGGCAACACCGACGGCGACAACCTGCAGCTGCAGATGTTCGGCGTGGGCAGCGACCATGTGCTCTACCGCTACGACCTGCTCAATTCGGCCGGCAGCGCCGCGGCGGAGCCGATGGCCGAAGGGGTGTATGCGATGCGCGCGCTGTACGGCGTGGACACGAGCACGACGCCCGACGGCGTGCTCGATGACTGGGTGCGGCCGGCAAACGGCGGAAGTCCCGAGACCAATTACGCCATCGACAACGTCATGACAAAGCCCGACGTCATGCGCAAGATCATCGGCGTGCGTGTGGCCCTGCTGCTGCGCAGCACGGTCTACGAGCAGAAAGAGGTGGCCCAGCCCCCGTACGTCCTGTTTCCGGGCGTGCCATCGCAGAAGTACACCATCAGCCTGAGCGGCGACGACCTGCACTACCGCTACCGCGTGGTCGAAACGATCGTGCCCCTGCGCAACCTGCTGATGAAGCAGCCCGCCCCATGAGACCCCGCGCTTCACGCATCCATCGCGCCCCGTCGGCGCGGCGCCAGCAGGGCGTCGTGCTGATCTTCTGCCTGATCGTGCTGGTCGTGCTGCTGGCTGGCGGCGTGGCCGTGAGCCGCTCCATGAACAGCGCGCTGTCCGGCGTGGGCAGCCTGGCCATCCGGCGCGATCTGGTCAACCAGGCGGAGCCGGCGGTCGCGCTGGCCATGGCGGCAACCTACCCGGTGAATGCCAGCGCCTCGGCCAACAAGGCCCTCAACTACAGCCCCACGCCGCTGGCCGTGAACGACATGGGCATTCCGCTGGCGCTGCTGAGCGATGCCACCTTCGCGACGGTGGCCAGCGCGGCCGACCTCACTGGCGCCACGCCCGACGTGACGATCCGCTACGTGGTCGATCGGCTGTGCGACATCGCCACCCAGAGCGCCACCGACCAGGGGCGCAGCCATTGCGTGCCCATCACGCGCGAAGCCCGGGGCGGCAGCAACCAATTGGCCTCGGGTGCGCCGCCACCGGTGCAGCCGGTCTACCGCGTCACGGTGCGTGTCAGCGGCGCGCGCAACCTCCAGGTCTTCGTCCAGAGTTCGTTCACCAAACCGGAGTGAAGGCCCTACGCCTCTCCCGGACCACCATGCTCCATTCGTCCCGCCGAACCGCCCAGCGCCTGTGTGCGCTGGTGCTCATGCTGGTGCTGCCCTTCCACGGCCTGTCGCTGGCCGCCTCGCTGGCCGACCAGCCGGTGTTCACCAACTCCAGCGCGCCCGGCAACCTGGCGCTGGCCCTGTCGGTGGAATGGCCCACCGCCTCGCGCACGGCCCACACCGACAACTACACCAACGCGAGTGCCTTCCTCGGCTACTTCGACACCGAGAAGTGCTACCGCTATGTGCAGAACACGGCGGCCAACGTGACCGACGGCGGTGTGACCATCGCCGCCGGCTACGGGGACCAGAGCTACTTCACACCCATCGGCGCGGCCACCAACCGCACCTGCAGCGGCGCATGGAGCGGCAACTTCCTCAACTGGGCCACCACCGCGGCCATCGATCCCTTCCGCTGGGCCATGACCGGCGGCCGGCGCGTGGTCGACACCGCCACCACCACCATCATCGAGAAGGGTTGGCACTCGGGCCAGGGCCTGTTCGGCGACCGCAGCCTGCCCCAGCAATTCATCGCCGGCGCCACACCGTTCAGCAATGCCAGTTCGCTGGGCATCACCATCAACGGCCGCGGCTTCGCCATGCGCCTGACGCCCACCACGGGCATTCGCGGCGACTACTACAGCAACACGATCAACCAGAACCCGGCCGGCACGCCGACCTACACCAACCTCAACGACCCGGTGAACTACAACTGGGGCGGCACCAGCCCCGCGCCCGGGGTCAGCAGCGACAACTTCACCGCCATCTACACGGTGAGCTTCCCGGCGCCTTCCTCGGGCTCCTACACCTTCCGCACCACCTCGGACGACGGCGTGCTGCTGTACATCAACGGCGTGCTGCGGGTGAACAACTGGAACGACCACGGCTCGACGGTGGACACCACGGTCGCGATCAGCTTCAACGCCGGCGACAACATCCAGGTGCAGATGAAGTACTACGAGCGCGGCGGCGATGCGGTGGCCAAGCTCGAGATGCTTCAGCCCGGCGGCAGCTGGGGCCTGCTGTCCGCCCAGCTGGCGCCCACGCAGGACTACACCGTGCGCGTGAAGGTGTGCGATTCCTCCAGCGGCTCCGGTGGGGTCGAGTCCAACTGCAAGCAGTACGGCAGCAACTGGAAGCCGGAGGGCCTGGTCCAGCAGTACGCGAACGACATCCGCTTCAGCGCCTTCGGTTATCTCAACGACGGCGCGGCGCTGCGTGACGGCGGTGTGATGCGGGCGCGGCAGAAGTTCGTGGGACCGACCGCGCCGGTACCAGGGCAGCCGAGCGTCACCAACGCCGCGGCGGAATGGAGCAGCACGGACGGGACCTTCGTGCGCAACCCCGATTCGGCCGACGCCACCTCCACGACCAACAACACCGGCAGCACCATCGCCGACAGCGGCGTGGCCAACTACCTCAACAAGTTCGGCCAGATCTATCCGGGCAGCTACAAGGACTACGACCCCGTCAACGAGCTGTACTACGCGACGCTGCGCTACTTCCGCAACCTCGGCAATGTGCCCGAGTGGTCCAATATCACCGCCACCGACGCCGCGACCAAGCGCAAACAGCTGGACGGCTTCCCGGTGATCACCAACTGGGACGACCCGATCCAGTACTCCTGCCAGCGCAACTTCGTGCTGGGCATCGGCGACATCTACACCTGGAACGACAAGAACGTTCCGGGCAACAACACCGGCACCGATTCCGAGCCCACCAAGCCGACGCTGGTGGCCAACGACAACTCGGTCGATGCGGTGGTGGCCACCAACCGGGTCGGCTTCCTGCAGAACAAGGTCGACGCGTCGGTGAGCCAGAACCTGGCGTCGGTCAACACCGGCGCCGGTGCTTCGCGCTACTACATGGCAGGCCTGGCCTTCGACGCCAACACCAAGGACATCCGGCCCGACGATGCGAGCAAGCCGCAGACCATCGGCAAGCAGACGGTGCAGACGTATTGGGTGGACGTGCTGGAGCAGCCCTTCCAGAGCAACAACAAGTTCTATCTGGCGGCCAAGTTCGGCGGCCTCAACGTGCCGCAGGACTTCGACCCCTACACCTTCGCCGGCACCATCCCGCAGGACTGGTGGTCCACCAGCGGCGACATGCTCACCGACAACCGCAACGGCACCACCCAGCCGCGGCCCGACAACTACTTCACCGCGGGCCGGCCCGACACCATGGTGGCCGGCCTGCGCCAGGCCTTCGACAGCATCGCCAACAAGTCCCGCGGGGCCTTCTCCACCGCCGTGAACCTGCTGAGCCGCCAGGTGACCGCCACCTCCTCGGGCAACGTCTCCTATGCGGCGCAATACAACCCGGCCAACTGGACCGGGGAAGTCACGGCCACGCAGATCAGCTTTGCCGACGACGGCACGCCGACGCCCAACTCCACGCCCGCCTGGTCCACCACCACCACCTTCGAAGGACAACTCGGTACTACCACTTCCGGCACCGGCTGGAGCACGGCCCGCCAGGTCGTGACGTGGTCGGGCACCGCTGGCGTGCCCTTCCGCTACGCCAACCTCACGTCGGCGCAGCAGACCGCGCTGGACACCAGCTATGTGAGCGGCAACGACGGCTCCAACTACCTGCAGTGGCTGCGTGGCGACCGCAGCCGCGAAGGCCAGGGCTACCGCATCCGCACCGTGACCACTACCGACGGCAGCGGCAACACGGTGCAGCAGCCCCGGCGGCTGGGGGACATCGTCGACTCCAAGGTCACGGTGGTGGGGCCGCCCGCAGCCGCCTACTCGGATGCGGCCAATCCGGGCTACAGCGCCTACAAGCAGGGCAAGGCCTCGCGCGCCACCATGCTCTATGTGGGCGCCAACGACGGCATGCTGCACGCCTTCCGCGGCGGCACGGGCACCAATGCCGGCCAGGAGCTGTTCGCCTATGTGCCCTCGGTGCTGTTCGGCCGCGATCCCGGCGATGCCACCAATCCGGCCGACGGCCTGCTGGCGCAGCTCGGCAAGCCCCTGTACGTCCATCGCAACTACGTGGACGCCACGCCGCAGGTCTACGACATCGACTTCCTCAACGCGGGCGGGGCCTTCGCCAATGTCACCAATGCCCAGGGCGTGACCACCTCCGACTGGCGCAGCGTGCTGATCGGCGGGCTGGGCAAGGGCGGACGCAGCTACTACGCCATCGACGTGAGCGATCCATCGGTGATGACCACCGAGGCCGCGGTGGCCGGCAAGGTGCTGTGGGAGTTTCCGGGCGCGGCCAACCTGCCGACGGCGGCCGGCGGCAACTGCAACATCTCCAGCGGCAACTGCGTGGACATGGGCTACAGCTTCGGCGACCCGGTGGTCGTCAAGACCGCCAAGTACGGCTGGGTGGCGCTGTTCAGCTCGGGCTACAACAACCAGGACGGCAAGGGCTGGCTGTTCGTGGTCGATCCGCGCAATGGCCAGTTGCTCGAAAAGGTGTCGACCGGCGTCGCGGCCGACGGCATGGCCCGGCCGACGGCCTATGTGCGCGACTACAACGACTTCACCGCCGACTCGGTGTATGTGGGCGACCTGGCCGGCCAGGTGTGGCGCTTCGACCTCACGTCACCGCGCGGCGGCGCGGCCTATCCGACGCCGACGCGCATCGCGGTGCTCAAGGATGCGAACAACGCCGTGCAGCCGATCACCACGCAACCGCTGGTGGAAGTGCACCCGGTCACCCGCCAGCGCTTCGTGCTCGTGGGCACGGGCCGGCTGCTCGACCGCTCGGACCTGCTCAGCGGCCAGAACCAGAGCTTCTATGCGCTGATGGACGGTGGCATTGCCGCCTTCGCCGCCCAGGGCGCGGACACGCAGGCCTACCCGGTGGACACCCGAACGCGCCTGGCCGCCGTGGCGCCGGACACCTCGGGCAAGCTGGCCACGCCTGTGACGCTGACCAACAAGGCCGGCTGGTACATCGACCTGGGCACGACCGGCAACGTCGGCTGGCGGCAGATCACGCCGGCCACCGCCTTCAACGGCCTGGTCGCCTTCAGTGCCACGCTGCCCACGGGCGATGCCTGCAATCCTGATGGCCAGAGCCGGGTCTTCGCGCTGAACTACGCCAAGGCCACGTCGGTGCTGGACGGCTCGGCGGCCTACGTCTCGCAGGGCGCCATCGCCACCGAACTCGCTTTCCTCAACGTGATGGGCAAGGTCCGGCTCGTCGTGGGCAGCAGCAACGGTGTCGTCTCGTCGCCGGGTGTCGACCCTTGGAAGTACGATCCGCGGCAGCTGGGCTGGCGCGAGATCGGCACCGTCAAGTAGCGGCCGAGGCGGCCGGCGCGGCACCCGCGGCCGGCGCCGCATCGGCCCTCACAGCGGCGCGATCACCGAGGGCGAGAAGTCGCCGTGCGTATTCGCCGGGCGCTGGCCCAGGCTCCAGGCGAGCAGCTGGTCGGCGGGCATCGGCCGGGCGAAGAAGAAGCCCTGCAGCTCGTCGCAGCCCATGGACAGCAGGATGTCGCGCTGGCCGGCCGTCTCCACGCCCTCGGCCACCACGCGCAGACCCAGGGCATGGGCCAGGCGCACCACCGCGTCGACCACGGCCCGGGCGTCGGCGCTGGTTTCGAGATCGCTGACGAAGCTGCGGTCGATCTTCAGCTGGCGTGCCGGCAACTGGCGCAGGTAGCTCAGGCTGGAATAGCCGGTGCCGAAGTCGTCGATGGACAGGTACACCCCGATGCGCGAGAGGCCGTCGAACACCCGCTGGGTGGCGGCCACGTCCTCCATGGCCACGCTCTCCGTGATCTCGCACAGCAGCCGGTCGGCCGACACGCGGTGGCGGCCCAGGGCGTCGGCAATGCGCTCGACCAGGTCAGGTTCGCGCAACTGGTGGGCCGACAGGTTGATGGCCACCCGCATGTGCAGGCCCTCGTCCTCCCACTGCCCGACCTGGCGGCAGGCCTCTTCGATCACCCAGTGGCCCAGCGAGTTGATCAGGCCGAAGCGTTCGGCCAGCGGAATGAACACCAGTGGGCTGACCAGGCCGAGCGTCGGATGCGTCCAGCGCAGCAGTGCCTCCACGCCGCGGATCTGGTTGCGCTGGCCATCGATCTTGGGCTGATAGTGCAGGGCCAGCTGGCCGCGCTGAACGGCCTGGCGCAGGTCGGACTGCAGGCTCAGCTGCTCCTCGGCGTTGGTGTTCATGCGCGACTCGAACATCGCGTAGCTGCCGCCGCCGGCGCGCTTGGCCGCATACATGGCGGCATCGGCGCAGGCCACCAGCTTGTGCCGTTCGCCATGGTCGGGGTAGACCACGATGCCCACCGAGGCCGAGATCTGCACCGGACGCTGCCCCACCAGGAACGGCGCACGGATGGTCTCCACGATGCGACGGGCGACTTCGGTGCAGTCGGCGGCATAGGCCACGTTCTCCATCAGCACCACGAACTCGTCTCCGCCGATGCGGGCGACGGTGTCGGTACCGCCGGCCACGCTGCGCAGGCGGTCGGCCGCATCGCGCAGCACCGTGTCGCCCAGCGAATGGCCGAAAGAGTCGTTGACCGGCTTGAAGCCGTCCAGGTCCACGAACAGCACGGCCAGCTTCTCCTTGCCGCCGTCCATGCGCGCGAGGGCGTGCGTCAGCCGGTCGTCGAAGAGCACGCGGTTGGGCAGGTCGGTCAGTGGATCGAGGAAGGCGCGGCGGTGCAGCTCCTCGTTGGCCTCCTGCAACTGGCTGTTGGCTTCCTTCAGCGAGCGGGCGAGCTGCATGGTGCGTCCGCGCAGCCGCGCGTCGAGCACCGAGGTGAACAGGGTCAGCATCAGCATGAGCAGCGTGGCGCCGATCACCATCAGGCCCAGGCTCCTGCCGTTGAGCTCCCCGGCGCTCATGCACACGCTGCCTTCCACGAAGCCGGCCGCCGCCATGCCTGCGTAGTGCATGCCACTGATGGCCAGGCCCATGCCCACGGCCGCGCCCAGCTGCAGCAGCCGGGCCTGGCCGCCCTCGCGGTCACGCACGAGGAAGAACAGCAGCAGGGCGGCCGCCGAGGCGCCCCAGGCGATCAGGGCCGAGGTCGCGACCATCGACCAGTTCCACTGGATGCCCGGCGCGACATCGATGGCGGCCATGCCCAGGTAGTGCATGGCGCAGATGCCCAGCGCCATCGCTGCCGAGCCGTACAGCAGCGACTGCGCGCTGAGCGAGCGCTTGGCCGCCAGTTGCAGCGCCAGGGCCGACACCGCCACCGCCGCCAGCCAGGACAGCACCGTGAGCGCATAGGTGTAGCCCAGCTCGATGGGCAGCGAGTACGCCAGCATGCCCACGTAATGCATCGACCAGATGCCGGTGCCCATCACCAGCGAGCCGGCGGCGCACCAGGTGCGCGAGACGACGCGGTCGCGGGTGTGGACCCGCTTGGCCAGGTCCAGCGCCACGTAGGACGCAAAGGTGGCGATCAGGATCGAGGCGGCGACGATCCAGGGGTCGTAACGGGGCAGGAGCAGGTTCACGGCGGCATGCGGCCCGCCGGTTTGGAGCCCGAGCGCAGCCCAGAGTGGGGGTGATCTCTCAAGATTTCGGCCGTGCGCGGCCTAACTTGAGCTGGATCAAGGCCGGATTGGACGGTTTTCGATCCGTCCCGGACGCGCGTAGGGATTTGGTCGGTCCCCCGTTCGCTCACTCCAGGCGGGGCTGTTACGTCACAGCCAGCTCAAGTCCGCCCTGGAATTGCCGAAAATCAAAACATGACCTTGCCGAACTTCCGGCGCCAGTGGGTGATGCCCGCCACGCGCTTCGCCGCCAGCGCCCCGCTGCTCGCACTCCTCCTGCTGTCGGGCCCGGCTGCGGCCCAGCCGGCGCGCAAGGCCAGTCCGCACACGCTGTGGACGCTCACCGCCGATCGCGTCCTGCATCGCTATTCGGCCGCCGAACCCGGCGTCGAGCAGGTCAGCCGCCCCGTGGCCGGCCTGCCGGCCGGCGATCCGGTGGTGGGCATCGACTACCGCGTGGCCTATGGCCAGCTCTATGCGCTGACGCGCAGCGGCCGGCTCTATGTGCTGGACACCGAGTCCGGCGAGGCCAAGGCCGTGAGCGCCGCGGCCACGTCCGTGCCGATGGACGGCCGTGAGGTCTACGCCATGAACTTCAACCCCAGCGCCGACCGGCTGCGGGTGGTCAACTGCGCCGGTCAGAACTTCCGTCTGCATCCGCTGACCAACGAAGTGGTCGACAACGATCCGGCGACCGAGGGCGTGCAGCTCGACGGCCGGCTTGCCTATGCATCCACCGATTCGGGTGCCGGCAAGGGCGTGTGCGTCAAGGCCGTGGCCTACACCTACAACAAGCGCGACGCCAAGATCACCACCAACTACGCCATCGAGGCCTCGCAGGGCTGGCTGCTGATGCAGGGCAGCCGCGAAGGTGCGACGCCGGTGGTGTCGCCCAACACCGGGCAGCTCACCACCGTCGGCTCGTTGGGCATGGGCCGGATCGAGGCGGTGCAGTTCGACATCGCCGATCGCGACAACGACGCCCTCGCGGCCATCCGCCTGACCCCGACGTCGCCGACGCAGCTCTACCGCATCCGCCTGGAGTCGGGCGCCAGCACCCTGCTGGGCACGCTGGGCCAGGGCGCACCGGTGCTGGGCTTCGCCATCGAGCCCTGATCCTGCGGACCCTGCCGTCCATGTCGCCGATGCGCGCCCGCCGGCGAGCGCTGCCTGTGCTGCGTGCGCTGGCCGCGGCCGGGCTGCCGCTGGCTGCCCAGGCCGGGACGGTGGAGGTCACGGTGGTGGACGGATCGGGGCGCCCTCTGCCCCAGGCGGTGGTCTTCCTGGAGTCGCCGGCCGCGGCCGCCCAGGTGCGGCCGCTGAAGGACGTGGAG
>NZ_CAJYES010000251.1 GCF_913773995.1 uncultured Pseudacidovorax sp. | reverse complement strand
ATCCGGTGGCGGCGCTGCAGAGCGAGTTGTCGCTGTGGGAGCGCGGGCTCGACGCCGAGTTGCTGCCCCTCACGCAACAGCTGGGCATCGCCCTGGTGGCCTATAGCCCGCTGGGCCGAGGCATGCTCACGGGCGCCCTTCCCGCGGCATCGGATCTGGACGAAGGCGACTTCCGTCGCGCCCTGCCCCGCTTCAACGGCGAGGCGGCCGAGGCCAATCGGCGGCAGGTGGACGCCTTGAAGGCGCTGGCCGCGCAATGGGGCCTGGCGCCCACGCAACTCGCCCTGGCCTGGACGCTGCATCGGGGACGCAACGTCCTGCCGATTCCTGGCGCGCGCCGGCAGACGCATCTGGCGCAGAACATCGGCGCGGCAGCCGTCACGCTGAGCGCCGCGCAGGTCGAGGCGCTGGACGCCCTCTTCCCGCCCGGCGCCACGGCCGGCGCGCGCTACCCGGATGCCGGCTGGGCCGGGATCGAGACGGTGGCCTGAAAGGCCCATCGCCTCCCTCGGCCCCGACCAGCGCTGGTTTTCACCCCGCCCTCTGCACCATCCGTATCACGCTGGAGAAGTCCAGCGCCCCGTGCCCCGCGAGGCTGTGCGCCGCATACAGGCTGCGCGCCAGGCCGCCCAGCGGCGTGCTGGCCTTGACGGCCGTGGCGTTCTCCTGCGCCAGACCCAGGTCCTTGAGCATCAGGTCGGTGCCGAAGCCACCGGCATAGCCCTTGGATGCGGGCGCTGTTTCCATCACACCGGGCAGCGGGTTGTACTTCTCCAGCGCCCAGTTGCCGCCGGAGCTGCGGCGCATGATCTCGGAGAGCACCTTCGGGTCCAGCCCGTTGGCCACGCCCAGAACGATGGCTTCGGAGGTGCCGATCATCAGGATGCCCAGGAGCATGTTGTTGCAGATCTTGGCGGTCTGTCCGGCACCAGGGCCGCCTGCGTGGAAGATGTTGGCGCCCATCTTCTCCAGCACGGGGCGGGCGCGGGCCAGGTCGGCCTCGCTGCCGCCCACCATGAAGGTCAGCGTGCCGGCGATGGCGCCGCCCGTGCCGCCCGACACCGGCGCATCGATGACGGCGATGCCGCGTGCGGCGCCGGCCTCGGCCACCTTGCGCGAGGTGGCGGCGGCGATGGTGCTCGAATCGATGACCAGCGTGCCGGATTCGATCTGCGCCAGCAGGCCGCCCTCCCCCAGGTAGAGCGACTCCACATGCTGGCTGGCGGGCAGCATGCTGACCACCACCTCGGCACCGCTCACCGCGGCGGACGCCGACGCGGCGATGGCCACCCCCTGTGCCCGCAGCGCATCGCATGCGGCGGCCGAGAGGTCGAAGGCACTCACGGCATGGCCGGCCTTGTGGAGGTTCAGGGCCATGGGCCCGCCCATGTTGCCGAGGCCGATGAATGCGATCTTCATGTGTGTCTCCTTGGGTGTCTTGGGTGATGTCAGCGGACGAGAAGGCGGGCCTGCCGGTGCGGGGTTCGGTGGTGGTGCCCTGTGAACGGCCGGGGCGACTGCGAACGGGTCGCCCGCAGCCGCTCAGCGCAGCGGCACCAGTTCCGGCGCCATGGCGCCTCGTTCGCGCAGATGGTCCTGCACGAACGCGGGCGTGAGTTCTTCCAGCGTCGCTGGCTGCCATTTCGGGTTGCGGTCCTTGTCGACCAGCACGGCGCGGATGCCTTCGGCGAAGTCCTTGTGGGCGCAGAAGCCGAGCGACGCCCAATACTCCAGCCGAAACACCTCTGCCAGCGACATGCGCGGCACGCGGCGCCACAGTTCCCACGACAACGCGATGGAACTGGGCGCGCCCTTGGTGAAGGCGGTGGCGGCGTTCTGCAACCAGCTGTCGTCGGACTTCAGCGCCCGCAGGCGCTTGGCGATGTCCAGCAGGTCATCGCCGGCCATCAGCGCTTCGATGGTGTCGTAGTGCTCGCGCAGCTTCGAAGGCAGACGGGGCGCCTCTTCGGCCGCGGCGGCCAGGATGCGAGAGAGCAGCGCGCGGTCGGCCTCGCCCTCGCCCTGCCAAGCGGTAGCGCCGATGGCCTCCAGCACCTGGGCCTTGCGGGCCTGCGGCACCAGCACGTCGGCCAGGCCGGCCAAGATGGCATCGGCGGCGTTGATCTGCGCCGCCGTCAACGCCAGAAAGAGCCCGGTGCGCCCCGGCGCGCGGCGCAGGAACCAGCTGCCGCCCACATCGGGGTACAGGCCGATGTTGATCTCGGGCATGGCGATGCGGCTGCCCTCGGTCACCACACGGTGCGAGGCGCCGACCATCAGGCCCACGCCGCCGCCCATCACGATGCCATGGCCCCAGCACAGGAAGGGCTTGGGAAAGGTATGGATCAGGTGGTCGAGTTCGTATTCCTCGGCAAAGAAGCGCTCGGCGTATTCGTTGCGGCGCTCGCCGCAGTCCAGCAGGGTCTGGTAGAGCTGGCGCAGGTCGCCACCGGCGCAGAAGGCTTTTTCGCCTGCCGCCTGCAGCAGCACGCCGACGACCTGGTCATCGGCGGCCCACTCGCGCAGCTTCGGCGTGAGTAGCCGCACCATGTCGACGGACAGCGAGTTGAGGGAAGCCGGTGCATTGAGCGTGGCGACGCCGAAGCGCTTGCCGTTGGCGGTGGGCAGGGAATCGAAAAGGACGACAGGTTCGGTCATGGGCGGGGAGCTTAGCGACGCAGGGCGCGCGGCGATATCAAGGACGGGACTGCAGTGGGATTCGTTTGGCGGCTCGGCGAGGCGTGACTGGACGTCAGCGCAGATCCGCATCGCCATCGAGGAGCTTGCGAGCGACGATCAGCCGCATGATCTCGTTGGTGCCTTCCAGGATCTGGTGCACGCGCGCATCGCGCAGCAGGCGCTCCAGCGGAAAGTCGCCCAGGTAGCCATAGCCGCCGTGCAGTTGCAGGGCCTCGTTGCAGACCGCGAAGCCCGCGTCGGTGGCGAATCGCTTGGCCATGGCGCAATAGGTGCTGGCATCCGGATGGCCGGCGTCGAGCTTGCTGGCCGCCAGGCGCACCATCTGCCGCGCCGCGACCAGTTCGGTCGCCATGTCGGCCAGCTTGAACTGCAGGGCCTGGAAGCTGGCCAGCGGCTTGCCGAACTGCTGGCGCTCGTGCAGGTAGCGGCGCGCGGCATCGAGCGCGCCCTGCGCCGCGCCGACCGAGCAGGTGGCGATGTTGATTCGGCCGCCATCCAGCCCCTTCATGGCGATGCGGAAGCCTTCGCCTTCCTGGCCCAGGAGGTGATCCGCAGGAATGCGCACGCCGTCGAAGTCGATGGTTCGGGTGGGCTGACTGTTCCAGCCCATCTTGTGCTCCTTCTTGCCGTAGCGGATGCCCGGTGCGTCGGCTGGTACGGCAAAGGCCGAGATGCCCGAGGGGCCAGCGCCGCCGGTGCGGGCCATCAGCACCAGCACGTCGGTCGAGCCGCCGCCGGAGATGAAGGCCTTGCCACCGTGGATCACGTAGTGGTCGCCGTCGCGCTCGGCGCGGGTCTTGAGCGAGCCGGCGTCGGAGCCAGCGCCCGGTTCGGTCAGGCAATACGAGGCCAGCTTGCGGCCGGTGGTGAGGTCCTCGCCCCACTGCATGCAGACGGCGTCGGTGCCCCAGGTGCCGAGCATCCACGTCGCCATGTTGTGGATGGTGATGAAGGCGGTGGTCGAGGGGTCAATGGCGGCCATCTCTTCGAACACCAGCGCCGCGTCCAGCCGCGGCAGGCCCAGCCCGCCGATGCGCTCGGGCGCGTACAGGCCGCAGAAGCCCAGTTCGCCCGCCTTGGCGATGGCCTCGCGCGGAAAGATCGCTTCGCGGTCCCACTGCGCGGCATGCGGCGCGAACTCGCTGGCGGCGAAGGCGCGGGCGGTGTCGGCGAAGGCGCGTTGCTCTTCGGTCAGTTCAAAGTCCATGGTGCTTCTTGTCTCTCTTGGCGCTTGGACGGCTTGTTTGTGCCGCGTTGTCTCGGCTTGGTCTGCTCAGGTGCGCAATTGATTGGCTGTGCGTTCTCGGTCGGCGCAATTTGTACGGTGGGGGCGGCGCGCGAGAACCGGCCCGCCGCGGGCTCAGAGTGAGGCGGTCGGCACTGCGTGCCGACTCCGCTGCGATGCTCACGAACCCGGCCCGCGGCAGAACTCGCTACGCGCTGGCGCGCTGCGCTCAAACAGCTGCCGCGAGTCAGTTCACGAAGCAGGCCTGTCCTTCGGCAGGCCTGC
>NZ_CAJYES010000250.1 GCF_913773995.1 uncultured Pseudacidovorax sp. | reverse complement strand
GCAGGCCTGCCGAAGGACAGGCCTGCTTCGTGATCTGACTCGCGGCGTTTGTTTGAGCGGAGCTGCCGTTAGGCAGCGCAGCGAGTTATGCCGCGGGCCGGGTGCGCGAGCATCGCAGGGAAGTCGGCGCGCAGCGCCGACCGCCTCACTGAAGCACGCCACGGTGCCCGCCCCCGTCCGGACCGGCGCACCCGCCGTGACCGACACCTGTATCGCGCGGCAGCCAGCAACGGGCCGTGTCAAAGCCCTCAGTGCGGGTCGTCCGCCCCGACCAGCGACGACCGCAGCCGGCTGGGCGCCAGCGCCCCAGCCGAATCGAGGATCGGGTACGCGATCGAGCAGATGTGCGAGTTGATGCGTTTCAGGTCGCTGATCAGGTCGATGTGCAGCGAACTCGTCTCAATGCTCGGCGCCGTGCGGTCCATCAGCCGCGTGAGGTGCGTGTTGGCGTACGCCCGCTCCAGGTCGCGGAAGCGAACCTTCTCCTCCAGCAGCTTCTGCGCGTCGCGCACATTGCCGTTGAGGAACACGCTCATGCCCAGCCGCAGATTGGCCACCAGCCGCTCGTGCATCTCCACGATCTCGGCCATGCCCGCCTCGGAGAAGTTGCGGTGCGGCCGGATCTTCTTGTCCTCGATGTCGGAGATCACCCGCTCGATGATGTCGCCGATCTGCTCCATGTTGATGGTGAAGCTGATGATGTCCGTCCAGCGCCGGCTTTCCTCCTCGCCCAGCGCCTCGCGCGAGATCTTGGTGAGGTAGTACTTGATGTCCGAGTAGAGCCGGTCGACCTGGTCGTCCATCTTGCGCAGTTCCTCGGCCAGCCGCAGGTCGTTGCTGCGGATCACCGTGAGCACGCCGATCAGCATGCTCTCCACCACGTCGGCCTGGTGCAGCGCCTCGCGTGCCGCGTTCGAGATGGCCAGGGTGGGCGTCGACAGCGCGGAAGGGTCGAGATGCCGCGGGCGTGTGCCGGTTGCGGGCGTACGCGGCACCGGCACCAGCTTCATCGACAGCTTGGCCACCGCCGTGGTCAGGCCGATGAAGGCCACGCTCGCGATCACGTTGAAGGCCAGGTGGAACATCACCACCAGCTGTGCCGGCGAATCCACGAGCGAAGTCGGCGCGTGCCGCAGCACCAGCCCGACGAAGGGCGCGGCGATCACCACGCCCAGCAGCTTGAACAGGAAGTTGCCCACGGTGACCTGCCGCACTGCGGGCGGCGACTTGGCCGTCGTCAGCACGGCCAGCAGCCCGCTGCCGAGGTTGGCACCGAGCACCAGGCCCAGCGCCACGTCCAGCGGCACCACCGCGCCCGTGGCCATCGCGGCCACCAGCAGCACCACGGCCAGGCTGGAGTAGGCGACCACGGCCAGGGCGGCGCCTACCGTGATCTCCAGCATCAGGTCGCTGGTGATCGAGGCGATCACGGCGCGCATGGCCTCGCTCTCGAACAACGGGCCGGTGGCCTGCACCACCAGCTGCAGTGCCAGCAGCATCAGCCCCAGGCCAATCAGGATGCGGCCGAAGCGCCCCGCGGCGCTTGCCGGGCGGGTGATCGACAGCACCACGCCCGTGAAGATGAAGAGCGGCGACAGCCAGGAAAGATCGGTGGAGAACAGCACCGACATCAGCGCCGTGCCGATGTCCGCCCCGCGCATCACCGCCAATGCCGAAGGCAGCGTGATCAGGCCCTGCCCGACGAAGGACGACGTCATCAACGACGTGGCCGTGCTCGACTGCACCAGCGCCGTCACCCCGATGCCTGCCAGTGCCGCGGAGAAGCGGTTGCCCAGGCTGCGCTGCAGGAACCTGCGCAGGTCGCCCCCGAACACGCGCAGCACCCCGGTGCGCACGAGATGGGTGCCCCACACGAGGAGGGCGACGGCGGCGAGCAGGTTCAGCAGATGCTTCATGGAGGGGGTGCGGCTCCTTCGTGAGGGGGATGAATGAAAAACGGGGCAGTCATTCTGCATGCCCCGTGCCAGCGCCGCCGTAGGCTGAGGACCAGTTCTCCATCACGGCTGCCCGCAGGCGCGCTCCAGGGGCCCGACCACGCGGTACGCAGTCCGGCATGGATGTCCCATCAGTCGATCAACGCGCCGTTGTCATGAAAGGGATACGGCCCCTCGAAGACGCCGCTTGCGGCCAGGTGCGTCACCAGCCGCTGGCCGTCCCACGCATGCACGCGATAGCCGGGCGGCTCCAGCGTCCAGGCCGAGGGCGCATCGGGTGCCAGGTCCAGGCAGACCTGGTGCGCCGGCGCCGGCGCGGTGCTGGCCACGGTCCCGCCGAAGCGCACGTCGATGGCGCGATGCAGGTGGCCGCAGATGATGCGCTCCACGTTGGGATGCTGCCGCACCAGCGCTTCCAGCGCGGCCGCGCCTTCGAGCAGGCCGATGTCGTCCATGTGGCCGATCAGCGTACGGAAGGGCGGATGGTGCATGGCGATCACCACCGGCTGCCCGCGGCTGGCCTCCAACTGCCCGGCCAGCCAGTCGAGCCGGCGGCTGCACAGCGAGCCATGCGAGGCGCCGGGCGTCACGGTGTCGAGGGCGATCAGCCGCAGCGGCCCGACGGCCACGTTGAACTGCACGAACTCGCCATCGCCCAGGTAGGTGTGCGTGGGAAAGCTGCGGCGCAGCTGCTCGCGCTCGTCGTGGTTGCCCGGCAGCAGGTAGACGGGCGCGGCGCCCAGCGGCGCCAGCAGTTCGGCCAGGTGCGCGTACTCGGCCTCGCGTCCGAAGTCGCTCAGATCGCCGGTGATCACGATGGCATCGGGCGCCTGGCGCAGCCGCAGCACACTGGCCACCGCCTCGCGCAGGTAGGGCGCGGTGTCGATGCGGCCATAGGCCAGGCGGCCGGGTTCGCGGATGTGCAGGTCGGTGAGCTGCACGAGGAAGGTGGGTCGGGTCATCAGGCAATCTCCGTCGCGGGCATCAGGCGGTCGGCGGTGGTGCGGATGCCCACCTGCTGGTCATGCTGCCAGGGGCAGTCGCGGCCGGCCTCGGCCAGCAGCGGCGGCTGGTCGCCGGTGTCCAGCCGCAACTGCACGCGCTCGCCCAGGAAGGTGCGTTGCACAACCCGGGCCTGGCCCCAGCCGATCTGCGGGGGGCCGAGTTCGATGTCCTCAGGCCGAACCAGCAGCGCCGGTTGGGCGGCCAGGCCATCGGGGCAGGGCAGCGCCACGCCGCCCAGCATGACCACGCCCTGCCGGCGCGCAGCATCGCTGCGGTCCAGCCGGTTCACGCGGCCCAGGAACTCGGCCACGAAGGGATGGGCCGGCGTGCGGTACAGGTCCTCGCCGCGACCCACCTGCACGATGTGGCCGCCGCGCATCACCGCCAAGCGGTCGGCGATGGCCAGCGCTTCCTGCTGGTCGTGCGTGACGTGCACGGCCGTGATGTGCAGCCGGCGCAGCAGCTCGGCCAGTTCGTCGCGCAGCGATTCCTTGAGCTTGGCGTCCAGCGCGGCCAGCGGCTCGTCGAGCAGCAGCACGCGCGGGCGCACTGCCACGGCGCGGGCCAGGGCCACGCGCTGGCGCTGGCCGCCGGAGAGTTCGGACGGGCGCTTGTGTTCGAGGCCGGTCAGGCGCGTCAGCTCCACCAGTTCGCCCACCGTGCGTTCGACCTCGGCGGCGGGCGTGCCGCGGATGCGCAGGCCGTAGCCGATGTTGGCCGCCACGCTCATCTGCGGAAACAGCGCATAGCTCTGGAACACCATGCCCACGTTGCGCCGCTCCACCGGCCGGTCGCTCACGTCCTGGCCGCCGAAGAGGATGCCGCCGCCCGCGTCCATGCCCTCCAGGCCGGCGATCTGGCGCAGCAGCGTGGTCTTGCCGCAGCCCGAGGGGCCCAGCAGGGCCAGCACCTCGCCGGGTTCCACATGCAGGTCGGTGGGCTGCAGGCCGCGCGTGCCGTCGGCATAGGTCTTGGCGCAGCGTTCGATGTCGATGGCCGTTCGTTCAAGTTCCATGGTGTTTGCGAATGAAGTCCGCGGCGGCCTGCAGGCCCCAGAGCACGGGCAGGATGACGAGGAAGAAGACGAGGGTGTAGGCCGAGCCGATCTCGATGCGGGCCGAGGCATAGCTGTCGGCCAGTCCCACGGGCAGGGTGCGGGTGAGTGGCGTGTGCAGCATCCAGGTGAGGTTGAACTCGCCCACGGACAGCGTGAACACCATCAGGCAGCCCGCCACGATGGCCGGGAACACGGCCGGCACCAGCACGCCCAGAAAGCGCTGCACGAAGCTCGCGCCCAGCGTTCGCGCGGCCTCGTCCAGCGCCACCAGTTCGCGCCGCTGGAAGGCCGAGGCCACGGTGCGCACCATGAAGGGCAGGGTGAAGACGACATGGCCCACCAGGATGAAGGCGTAGCTCTGGCGGAAGCCCTGTACCTGGCCGTAGGCGAGGATCAGCGCCAGGGCCGTGGCCAGGCCCGGCACGGCCACGGGCAGCGTCAACAGCTCCTCGAAGAGCCGCGCCGCGCGCGTGCGGCTGCGCGCCAGCGCCCAGGCGCAGGGAACGCCCAGCAGCACGGTGCACAGCACACAGGTTGCGGCCAGCAGCAGCGAGCCGGTGACGGTGCTGCCGTAGCTGTCCCACACCTCCACCAGCCAGCGCAGCGTGAAGCCGCTGCGCCAGCCGCGGCCGTAGTTGCTCACCAGGCCGGCCAGCACCGACAGCAGCATGGGCGCCAGCGTGAAGAAGGCCACCAGGCCGGTGAGCGTCGCCAGCACGGGCGAGCGCGAAGTTCCACTGCGGGCCGTGGTCATGCGCCGGCCTCCCCGCTGAAGCGCCGTGCGACGAAGAGCACGGCCCAGGTCACCAGCCCGAGCGCGATCGACAGCGAGGCCGCGAGCGCGAAGTTGGCGTAGTTGGTGAACTCGTCATAGATGGTGATCGGGATCACCTCGAACTTGCTCGCCAGCGTGAAGGCCGTGCCGAAGGCGCCCATGGCGGTGGCGAAGACGATGGCGCCGCAGGCCAGTGTGGTGGGCGCGAGCTCGGGCACCCACACGTCGCGGGCGATGGCGATGCGCGAGGCACCGAGCGAGCGGGCCGCTTCTTCCAGTGCCGGGTCCATGGATTCGGCCGCTGCCGTGTAGGCCGCGATGGCCCGTGGCAGCGAGAAGTACAGGTAGGCCAGGAACAGCCCCAGCAGCCCGTAGGCGAAGGTGATCCGCTCGCCGCCCAGGCTGGACGAGATGTCCGCCACCAGCCCCTGCCGGCCGCCGAGCAGGATCACGAAGAAGCCCACGATCACGCCCGGGAAGGACAGCGGCAGCGTCAGCACCGCCAGCAGCAGCCGGCGGCCGGCGAAGCGCTGGCGCGCCAGGTACAGGCCCACGGCCGCGCCCAGCACCAGCGTGGCCAGCGTGACCACCACCGACAGCGCCAGCGTCTGCAGCATGCTTGTGAGGTAGCGCGGCTGCGTCAGCACCGCGAAGTAGGCCGAAGCCCCTTCGCGCGCCGGCAAGGCCAGCAGCTGCAGCGCGGGCAGCAGCCAGAAGGCCAGGAAGAAGATGCCGGCCGGCAGGGCACAGGCCAGCAGGATCAGCTGCGGTCGCTGCATCGCCTCAGCGCGCTTCCTTCAGGTAGCGCTCGGAGAAGGCCTTCTGCACGGCGGCCATCTTCGCGTAGTCCACCGGCTTGGCGCGGGCGTACTCGCTGGCGGGCAGGAACTGCGCTTCCACGTCCTTGGGCATGGCGCTGGCGCGCACCGGCCGCAGGTAGGCCTTGGCCCACACGGCCTGGCCCTCGTCAGAGAGCACGAAGTCCAGCGCCTTCTTGGCGTCGGCCGCATGCGGCGCCTTGGCCACCAGGCTCATCACGTAGGGGACGACCACCGTGCCTTCGCTGGGGATCACGAAGGCCACGTTGGCGCCGTCCTTGTACTTGGCGCGGTAGGCGTTGAAGTCGTAGTCCAGCAGGATGCCGATCTCGCCCGAGAGCACACGGGCGTATGCGGTCTGCTTTGGCACGATGGGCTCGTTCTTCTGCAGCGCCTTGAAGTAGTCGATGGCGGGCTTGAAGTCGTCCATGCTGCCGCCGCGCGCCTGGTTCACCGCCACCGCGCCCACGTAGCCGACGAAGGCCGAGGCCGGGTCCAGGTAGCCCACCAGGCCCTTGTATTCGGGCTTGAGCAGGTCGGCCCACGACTTCGGGATCGGCTTGCCCTTGAGTGCGTCGACGTTGACCATGAAGCCCAGGGTGCCCGAATGGATGGTGAACCAGTTCCCCTGCGGATCCTTCAGGCCGTCGGGGATGTCCTTCCAGTTGGCGGGCTGGTAGGGCTGCACCACGCCGTCCTTCTGGGCCTGGATGGCGAAGGTCACGCCCAGGTAGGTCATGTCGGCCACGGGGCTGGCTTTCTCGGCCACCAGCTGTGCGAGGGCCTGGCCGGAGTTCTTGTTGTCCGGCGGCACCGTGACGCCGGTCTTGGCCTTGATGGCCTTGATCTGGCTGCCCCAGTCGGCCCATTCGGGCGGGCAGTTGTAGCAGATGGCGGTCTGCGCGAAGGCCGCGGTGGCGGCGAAGCCGGCGGCGGCGATCGCGAGGCGGGTGGCGGCGAGGAGCTTGGAGGTCATGGAAGCGTTCCTTTGAATGGGAGAGGGACGGACAGAGGCAGGCCGGTTCAGCGCGCGGGGCGGCGTCGGCTCTTGGGAGTTGTGGGGTGGTTGGCGACGGAGGCCGTTGCGTCCGTCGGCGGCGCACACGATTCGCCGGTGCGCAGGCGGTGCGGCAGCAGCAGGCTGTCCGCGGGCACCGGCGCGCGCTGCTCGTCCAGCGCCGCCATCAGCAGCTGCGCGGCCCGGCGGCCGATGTCGGCGGCGGGCTGTTCGATGGTGCCCAGGCGCGGCGTGAGTTCGTCACCCAGCGCGATGCCGTCGAAGCCCATCACCGACAGGTCCTGCGGCACGCGCAGGCCGGCCAGGTGCGCGGCACGCACGGCGCGGATGGCGAGCAGGTCGTTGGAGCAGAACAGGGCGGTGGGCCGGTCGCTGGCGGCCAGGCGCGCGCGCAGCGTGTCGGCCGCGGCTTCGACGAAGGGCACTTCGATCAGCGGCGGCGCATCGAGGCCGGCAGCCGCCATGCCGGCCAGGAAGCCGCGATGGCGCTGCTGCGAGCGGTCGGACTGCGCGAGCGTGCCGCTGACCATGGCGATGCGCCGGTGGCCCAACGCCGCCAGGTGCGCCACGACCTCGGCCGAGGCGGTCTCGTTGTCCACCGCCACACAGCAATGGGCCGGATGCCGGTTGTAGGCCAGCACATAGGGCCGCTGGCGGGCCTGCAGCCGGGCCAGCGCGGCGGAGGTCTGCGGGTTGGAGATGACCAGCACCATGCCTTCGACCTCGCGGGCGAGCAACTGGTCGACCGCGCGTTGCTCGGCATCCAGGTCGTAGCCGGTGGTCAGCGGCACGATGGCATGGCCGGCCTCGGCCGCGGCCTGGGCCAGGCCCTGCAGGCATTCGGCGAAGGTGGGGTTGAGCAAGGTGGGCAGCACCACGCCCAGCACCCGGCTGCGCTGGGTGCGCAGGGTGCGCGCGCTGGCGCTGGGCAGGTAACCCAACTCGCGCGCGACCGACTCCACCAGCGCGCGCGTGGCGGGCAGCACCTTGTCCGGCGCGTTGAATACGCGCGAGACGGTGGCGATGGAGACGCCGGCCTTGTCGGCAACGGCCTGGATGCTCATGCGGAAAAACCTTCGATGGAAAACATCATGTAAACGTTTTCATTTGAAGGTGCGCATGTGACACCGTCATGACGGGATCTGGAACCGGGATTACCCGGAGCTGGTGGTGCGCCGGGCATCAGAGAAAGGCACGGCGCTCTGCGCGGCGTGCCCGCAGGCGCGAGATGCGCGTGCAGCTGGGCGTGCCTGCAGCGGGGTGTGCCGCACGCAGCCCTTGGCGCCGCTTGGGCTAAGCTTGTCGAAGCCCGGAGCCACCAGGGCGGGCCTTCGACAGGCTCAGGCCGAACGGGTTGGGGTGGGCGGCAGCTAGGCGAAAAAAAAACGCAAGACCGAAGTCCCGCGCCTTTGTGCCCCCGCTGTAGCGTCCTCGCGCAGGACGCGTTGAGCTCGCGAATCGGCGGATTTAGCGCCGCCGTCCGCGTCAGCGTGTGCGCCGCATGCGCCGGACTTCGTCCAGCACCAGGCAGATGGCGCCCAGCGTGATCGCGCTGTCGGCCAGGTTGAAGGCCGGGAAGTGCGAACCGGCCCAGTGGAAGTCCAGGAAGTCCACCACGTAGCCGTGCATCAGGCGGTCCACCACGTTGCCGATGGCGCCGCCCAGGATGCAGGCCATGGCAAAGCAGAACAGCTTCTGCCCCGCATGCGAGCGCAGCATCCAGACGATGAACACGGCGGCGGCCACGCCGATGCCGGTGAAGAACCAGCGCTGCCAGCCCGAGGCGCCGGCCAGGAAGGAGAAGGCCGCCCCGGTGTTGTGGGCCCGCACGATGTTGAAGAACTCGGTGATGCGTGTGGCGTCGCCGAGTTGGTAGTGGCCCAGGATCAGCGTCTTGGTGTACTGGTCGGCGATGAAGATCAGCACGGCCAGCGCCAGCCAGCCCCAGATGCCCAGGCCCGGCCGCGTGGACTCGAATCCGCTGTGCGCCTTCATGGTCATGCCACGCTCCGCGCTTCGCCGGCGCCGTACAGGTTGCTGGTGCAGCGGCCGCACAGCGTGGGATGCGCGCCGTCGTGGCCCACGTCGTCGCGCCAGTGCCAGCAGCGTTCGCACTTGGTGGCGGTGCTGGGCGTGACGGTGATGGCGAGTGCGTCACCCACCTGCAGGTCCACCACCGAGGTGATGAAGACGAACTTCAGGTCGTCGCCCAGGGCAGCCAGCAGCGCATGGTCCTCGGGCGCGGCGGTGAGGCGCACATTGGCCTGCAGCGAGGAGCCCACGCCGCCCGCGGTGCGCACGGCCTCGATCTCCTTGTTGACCGCGTCGCGGATCGTCTGGATGCGGCCCCACTTGGCCAGCAGCCCCTCGTCGGGCGTGCCCAGGTCGCAGAAGGTCTCCATGAAGATGGATTCCGACTGGCCCGCGACCTTCCATGCCTCTTCGGCCGTGAAGCTGAGGAAGGGCGCCATCCAGCGCAGCATGGCCTGGT
The DNA here is from genome assembly GCF_913773995.1 of uncultured Pseudacidovorax sp. GTDB lineage: Bacteria > Pseudomonadota > Gammaproteobacteria > Burkholderiales > Burkholderiaceae_C > Xenophilus. The sequence goes on along the minus strand of NZ_CAJYES010000250.1, from coordinate 64,561 downwards.
TGATGTGCCACAGCGCGGTCTGCGCGCTGCGCCGTGCGCGCGAGCCGGGCTGCGTGGTGTACAGGCGGTCCTTCAGCACGTCCAGGTAGAAGGCGCCCAGGTCTTCCGAGCAGAACACCTGCAGCTTGGCCACCACCGGGTGGAACTCGTAGACCTTGTAGTGGCCCAGCACCTCGGCCTGGAACTGCGCCGCCCGCGACAGTGCCCAGCGGTCGATCTCGAACAGCTCGGCGAGCGGCACCGCGTCCTTGGCCGGATCGAAGTCGCTGGTGTTGGCCAGCAGGAAGCGCAGCGTGTTGCGGATGCGGCGGTAGGCATCGACCACGCGGGCCAGGATCTTGTCGTCGCCCGCGATGTCGCCCGAGTAGTCGGAGGCGGCCACCCACAGGCGGATGATCTCGGCGCCGAGCTTCTTGGTGATCTCCTGCGGGTCGATGCCGTTGCCCAGCGACTTGCTCATCTTGCGGCCTTGGCTGTCCACGGTGAAGCCGTGGGTCAGCAGGCCGCGATAGGGCGCGCGGCCTTCCAGCGCGCAGGCCAGCAGCAGCGAGCTGTGGAACCAGCCGCGGTGCTGGTCATGGCCTTCGAGGTACAGGTCGGCCTCGGGGCCCTGGTCGTGGTGCACCGTGGGGTGCGTGCCGCGCAGCACATGGAAGAAGGTGGAGCCGGAATCGAACCACACCTCCAGGATGTCGCTGCTCTTGGTGTAGTGCGGCGCGTCCTCGGCGCCCAGGATCTCTTCGGTCGTGACGCGGCTCCAGGCCTCGATGCCGCCCTGCTCGACGATGGCCGCCGCCTGGTCCAGGATCTCCATCGTGCGCGGATGCAGCTCGTCGGTGATCTTGTGCAGGAAGAAGGGAATCGGCACGCCCCAGCTGCGCTGGCGCGAGATGCACCAGTCGGGCCGGTGCGCGATCATGTCGTGCAGCCGGGCCTTGCCGTTCTCGGGGTAGAAGCTGGTGTTCTCGATGGCCTCCAGCGCGATCTGTCGCAGCGTCTTGGCGGGCTTGGCGCCGGGCAGGGTGAACACGCCTTCGCCCTCGTCCATGCGGATGAACCACTGGGCCGCGGCGCGATAGATCACCGGCGTCTTGTGGCGCCAGCAGTGCGGGTAGCTGTGGGTGATGGTCTCGGTGGCCATCAGCCGGCCGGCTTCGCGCAGCGCCTCGATGATGTGCGGCACCGCCTTCCAGATGTGCTGGCCGCCGAAGAGCGGGAAATCCGGCTCGTACACGCCGTTGCCCTGCACGGGGTTGAGGATGTCGTCGTAGGCCATGCCGTGCGCGACGCAGGACTGGAAGTCGTCCAGGCCATAGGCCGGCGAGGAATGGACCAGGCCGGTGCCATCGGTGGCGGTGGCGTAGTCGGCCAGGTACACCGGCGACAGGCGTCGGTAGCCCTCGTGCACGTCGTACAGCGGATGCTCGAACTCGAGTCCGCCCAGTGCATCGCCCTGCGCGATGGCGATGACCTTGCCGTCCAGCGCGTAGCGGTTCAGGCAGCTCTCGACCAGCGTGTCGGCCACGATCAGCAGGCCGCGGTCGGTGTCGACCAGGGCGTAGGTCAGCTCGGGGTTGAGGTTGAGCGCCTGGTTGGCCGGGATGGTCCACGCGGTGGTGGTCCAGATGACCGCGAAGGCGTCCTTGTCGATGGCCGGCAGGCCGAAGGCGGCCGCCAGTTTTGCGCGGTCATGTGCCTTGAAGGCGACGTCCAGCGTCTGGCTCTTCTTGTCGGCATATTCGATCTCGAACTCGGCCAACGACGAGCCGCAGTCGAAGCACCAGTACACCGGCTTGAGGCCGCGGTACACGAAGCCGCGCTCGATGACCTTCTTGAAGGCACGGATCTCGCCGGCTTCGTTGGCGAAGTCCATCGTCTTGTAGGGATGGTCCCATTCGCCCAGCACGCCGAGGCGCTGGAAGTCGCTCATCTGCTGCGCGATCTGCTCGGTGGCGTAGGCGCGGCTTTTGGCCTGCATCTCGTCGCGGCTCAGGTTGCGGCCGTGCTTCTTCTCGATGGCGTTCTCGATCGGCAGGCCGTGGCAGTCCCAGCCGGGCACGTAGAGCGCGTCGTAGCCTTCGAGCTGGCGCGCCTTGGTGATCATGTCCTTGAGGATCTTGTTCACCGCATGGCCCATGTGGATCTGGCCGTTGGCGTACGGCGGGCCGTCGTGCAGGATGAACTTGGGCCGGCCGGCGCGGGCCATGCGCAGGCGCTTGTACAGGCCCTCGTCGTTCCAGGCCTTGACCCAACCCGGCTCGCGCTTGGGCAGGTCGCCGCGCATGGGGAAGGGCGTGTCGGGCAGGTTCAGGGTCGCGCGGTAGTCGGGGGTCGCGGAGGAATCGGCAGCGTCGGACATGGAGGGCGGAGGGGGAAGGCTTCGACAGGCTCGGCCCGCTCGCGGCGAAGGCCCGCGCGGGAGGGGAGGAGGTCAGGCCGCTCGCCCCGAGCTTGTCGGTGGGGCGCCGGCACGGCGGGCGTGCCGGTTAAATTCGGTCGCGCGTGGTCTGGCGCCGCGTTTCCGCGTGGCTGCTGCCCGCCGCGCCAGCGCTGCCGGCGGCGAAATACGCGCGTGCGTCGGCCAGGTCCTGGGCGATGCCCGCGGTCAGGGCTTCCAGGCTGGTGTAGCGCAGCTCGTCGTGCAGTTTGTGCAACAGTTCCACGCGCACGATTTTACCGTAGGCCCCCTCCGGGCCCAGGCTAGCCGGCCATTCGAGGCAATGCGTCTCCAGCAGCACGCGCCCGCCGTTGACGTCGTTCGGGTCCAGCGAGGGCCGCACGCCCAGGTTGGCCACGCCCGGCAGGGGCCGGTCGCCCAGGCCATGCACCCGAACCACGAAGATGCCGCTGGCGGCGGGCTTCCAGTGCTTGAAGCGCAGGTTGAGGGTCCGGAAGCCGTCCGTGCCGCCCGGTGCGCTGGCGCCCAGCGCCCGGCCAAGCTTGCGGCCGTGCACCACGTGGCCCGAGATGGCGTAGGGCCGGCCGAGCAGGGCGGCCGCATCGTCCATGCGGCCGGCGGTCAGCGCCTCGCGCACGGCCGAGCTGGACACCCGCAGCGCCCGCGGCCCCTCGTCGCTGCCGGGCGCGGCGGGGTAGGAGACCTCGTAGCTGTTCATGCGCGCCACGTCGAAGCCGCGGGCCGCGCCCGCCGCGTGCAGCATGGCGAAGTCGCCCGCGCGCTTGGCGCCGAAGCGGAAGTCGTCGCCCACCAGCACGTAGCGGGCGCCCAGGCCGCGCACCAGCACCTCGTCGATGAACTGCTCGGGCGACTGGCTGGCGAGCTGGGCGTCAAAAGGCAGGACCACGGTCTGGGCCACGCCGCAGGCCTGCAGCTCGCTGAGCTTGTCGCGCAGCGTGGCGATGCGTGCGGGTGCCAGTTCCGGACGCCTGGCGACGCCGGCGAAGTAGTCGCGCGGGTGGGGCTCGAAGGTCAGCACGCAGCTGGGCAGGCCGCGGTGACGGGCCTCGGTCTGCAGCAGACCCAGCATGGCCTGGTGACCGCGGTGCACGCCATCGAAGTTGCCGATGGTCACGGCGCTGGCAGGCGCAACGCCCGGGTGACGGAAGCCGCGGAAGATCTGCATGGTCCTGTTATCTTTTTGATAGCTGGCCGCGTGCGCTCGGGAATCCTCCGGGCGTGAACGGGCTGTCATGAATGCCGGTTATATTGTGTCGCTTTCCGGCACTGCCGGGCCGCCCGGCGGCCTTGGCTGGCGGTGCGGACGGTTCTGCGTGGCGTACGTTCCCTGTGTTTTCTTCGTTCGACGAGGAGGCGTTTGTGGTGAAGGTATTGAAGCTGTCGGCCCAAGGGCTGCCCCAGTCGTGGATCTCGCTCGAGCAGGCGGTGATCCATTACGCGGCCGGCGAGGTGCGCTGGGAGGCCGGCGAGCAGGTGGCCCTGTTCCGCGGCGGCCACAACGCGATGACGGGCGAGCAGTCCCAGATCGCCGTCAGCAGCATCATCGGCACGCGCGGTGTGCCCCGCATCAGCCCCTTCAGCCTGCGCCCGGGCCTGACCAACAGCAAGCTCTTCGCGCGCGATCGCAATGTCTGCGCCTACTGCGGCGACCATTTCCACGAGGACGACCTGACGCGCGAGCACATCGTGCCCTTCGCGCAGAACGGGGTGGATCACTGGATGAACGTGGTGACGGCCTGCCGGGCCTGCAACCACCGCAAGGGCAACCGCACGCCGGAGCAGGCGCACATGCCGCTGCTCTATACGCCGTACGTGCCCAGCCTCTGGGAAGACTTCATCCTGCGCAACCGCCGCATCCTCGCGGACCAGATGGAGTTCCTGTCAGCGCACCTGCCGTCGAGCTCGCGGTTGCACGGCTAGCCGCAGCAACGCGCAACAGGCTCACGGGCGCCAGGACGGCGCCCGTTTTTCGATGAAGGCCTGCACGCCCTCCTGCGCCGTCGCATCGGCCATGTTGCAGGCCATGGTGCGCGCGGCGTCGTGCAGCGCGGCTTCCAGCCCCGTTTCCAACTGGCGGTAGAAGAGGGCCTTGCCCATTTCCAGCGCAATGCGGGGCTTGGCGACGATGCTGGCCACGAACGCCTCCACCTCGTTGTCCAGCGCCGAGTCCGGCACCACGCGGTTGACCAGGCCCTGGGCCATGGCAGTCCGCGCGTCGATGAAGTCACCCGTCACCAGCAGCTCGAAGGCCTTCTTGCGCGGCAGGTTGCGCGAGAGCGTCACGCTGGGCGTGGCGCAGAACAGGCCGACATTGATGCCGCTGGTGGCAAAGCTGGCGCTGTCGGCGGCCACGGCCAGATCGCACAGCGCGACAAGCTGGCAGCCGGCGGCCGTCGCCAGGCCATGGACCCGCGCGATGACCGGCACCGGCAGGCGATGCAGCGCGAGCATCATGGCGCCGCAACGATCGAACAGCGCCTGGTAAGCCGGCTGCGAGGGCGATGCCTGCATCTCCCGCAGGTCGTGGCCAGCGCAGAACGCCCGGCCGTTGGCGGCGATAACGACGGCGCGCAGGTCGGCGTCCAGCGCCAGCCGCTCGCAGGCCGCATGCAGCGCATCGATGAGCGCGACGGACAGCGCGTTGAAGGCGGCCGGCCGGTTGAGGGTGAGCGTGACCACGCCGTGGGCGTCACGCGATTCCAGCAGGATGGGCTCGTCGGTGTTCGTCACGTTTCCTTCCTCCGTCGGTGTGGGGCGACCGGGACCGTGCCTGGTCTTCGGATGAGGGTTCTGCCAGGCCGTCGGCGGGTGGTCAGTAGGTCAGCTCCAGCAGGCTCAGGTGAGCCTCGGCCGCCGGCCAGCTTCGCCCGACGATTCGCTCGCCATTGAATTCGCCTTCCACCGCGCGCGTCGGCGCGGCTGAGAGGCGCAGCCGCGCACTCGCCACGCCCGCACCGCGCGGCGGCACGCCGGCCAGTTGCGTCTGGCCATCGAAGCTCATGCGGTCGCGCTGGGCGTCGAAGTAGCCGCGCGGCCGGGTGAACACGACCACCGCGCCCGCCTGCCGGTCGGCCGCGGCAAGCCGCTCGGGCCGCAGGTGGACCACGTCGCTGGAGCGCGGGAAGGGGCTGCGGTAGATGTGCGTGGTGGCGTAGCCGGGGGCCACGATCTCGAATTCGTAGCTGGCGCCTGCGCGCGCCGTGAACGGGCCCCAGCGGCCATCGGCGCCCACCGTCTTGCGCCAGGCCGGCGCGCCACGTCGCTCGCCGGTGCCCGGATCGGTCTCGTAGACGCTGAGCCGTGCGCCGGCCAGCGGCAGGTTATTGACGAAATCGCCGCTGGTGGGGTCGGCTGGATTCAGGCCCAGGCCGGTGACGCGGCCGTCGAGCACGATCCGCGGCTCGGGGGCGACAGCTATGGCGCCCGGCGCATCGCCTGTCAGGAAGCGCCAAGTGGCGTCGAAGGCCGCGGGCGAGAACGACACCTCGCGGTGGTCCGCGCCCGGCAGCACGATGTTGGTGGCGCCGCGCAGCGCCGGCCCGTCTGCCGTGATGTTCGTGGGCTTGCCCGGCGCGCCGATCCACAGGCCGTCCGGCTGGGCGTACTTGTCGTTGCCGTCGGAGCGCAGTGTCAGCCAGCGCGGGCCGGGCGTCACCTCGTCGCCGTTGGGCCCCTTTGGCACGTTCAACTGGCGCAGGAAGGGCGACAGGCCCGAGAACTCGCTGCCCTCGCGCCAGCCGGGAATGGCCCAGATGCCATGGGCCGGGTTGCCGCCCAGCGCGACATGGCTGACCCGGGCCGCACCGCCGCCGTTCTGCACGTAGTTGCGGATGGTGTTGCCGCCGCGCGAATTGCCGACCAGCACGACCTTCTGAGCGCCCGTCTGGCGAAGCACGCGCTCGACCTCCTTGCTGAGGAAGGCCATCGACTCAGCCGTGGAGCTGCGGCCGGGCTGCGCCACCGCATCGTCATCGCGCGCCAGGGGCATCGGTTGGTCGAGCGCGAACAGCCGCTCGCGCGCCCACCCATTGGATTCGAAGCGCCACTGCGTGGTCTGCCACAGCGCGGCCGAATCGCCGTTGCCGTGCATGAAGACGACGGGCGTGTCGTGGCGAGGCCCGGTGCCCGGCGTGGCGCAGGCGCCCAGCGCGAGGCTGGCGGGGGCGGTGATCAACAAGGTACGGCGACGGATCATCCCGAAGCTCCTGGCAAAAGGGCCGACTGGCGACACGCGCGTGGTCAGGCCGCCGAAAAGAAGAAAGGCCCGCCAGCGTAAGCCGGCAGGCCTGCGGTTTCATGAGGTGCAAGCACCTGCGCTCAGGCGAACACCCCCGCGCTGTCCTCCATGCGCGCCGCCACCTCGCCCAGGTGATGCAGCGTGTCGCCGAACACCATCTCCATCTGCGTCAGCTTGCGGAAGTAGTGGCTGCCCATGTACTCGTCGGTCACGCCGATGCCGCCGTGCAGTTGCACCGACGCCTGGCTCACGAAGCGCATGGACACGCCCAGTTGGTACTTGGCGCGGGCCAAGGCCTGGCGGCGCTCGGCCGCGGGTGCGCCCAGCTTGAGCGTGGCGTAGTAGCTCATCGAGCGGGCCAGTTCCAACTGCATCTTCATGTCGGCCACGCGGTGGCGCAGGGCCTGGAAGCTGCCGATGGTCACGCCGAACTGCTTGCGGGTATTGAGGTATTCCACCGTCAGCGCCAGCGTCTTGTCCATCACGCCCACGCCCTCGGCGCAGGTGGCAGCGATGCCGATGTCCACCGCCTCTTCCAGCACCGGCAGGCCATCGGCCGCCAAGAGCTGCGCGGCAGCCTGGGTGAACGCCACTTCCGCGGCCCGGCTGCCGTCCTGCGTCGGATAGCCCGAGGCCTTGACGCTGCCATCGGCGCGCGGCACCAGGAAGAGGGCGATGCGCCCGTCTAGTTGCGCCGGCACCAGGTAGGCCGCCGCTTCGTCGCCGGCCGGCACCAGGCTCTTGGTGCCGCTCACGGCGTAGCCATTGCCGGCCTTGGTGGCCTTGGCTTCGCAGCGGTCCAGGCGATAGCGCGCGCCCCGCTCCTGGTAGGCCAGCACGACCAGCTTTTCGCCGCTGGCGATGCCCGGCAGCCATTCACCGCGCACGCCTTCATCGGCATGGCGGGCCAGCACGGCACCGGCGATGAAGGACTGTGCCAGCGGCTCCAGCACGATGCCGCGGCCCAGCTCTTCCATCACCACCATGGCCTCGACCGGGCCCATGCCCAGGCCGCCGTCGTCTTCGGGGATGTACAGGCCGCCCAGGCCGAGCTCGGACAGCTCGTTCCAGGCGTCGCGGGAGAAGCCGCCGTCCTTCTCGATGCCGCGGCGGCGGTCGAAGTCGTAGGCCTTCTCGACCCAGCGGCCGACGGCGTCGCGCAGTTGCTGCTGGTCTTCAGTGAAATCGAAATCCATGTCTGCCTCCTGTCAGCCCAGCACCGTCTGGGCCACGATGTTGCGTTGCACTTCGTTCGAGCCGCCGTAGATCGTGGTCTTGCGGTAGTTGAAGTAGGTGGAGGCCAGCGGCGCCAGCGAGGCATGGCCGCCGGGGAAGTCGCCCTGCCAGCCGGCCGCCATGGCTTCGCGGATCAGCGGCAGCGAGAAGGGGCCGCCCGCCAGCATCATCAGCTCGGAATAGCGCTGCTGGATCTCGCTGCCCTTGATCTTGAGCAAGCCGGCGATGTCCAGCGAGTTCTTGCCAGACTTCTCGGCCGAGAGCACGCGCAGCACCAGCATCTCCAGCGCCACGATGTCCACTTCCAGCTTGGCGATCTCGTCGCGGAAGCGCAGGTCGTCGTACACGCCTTCAGCCTTGGCGATGCGCTTGACGCGCTCAAGTTCGCGCTTGGCGCGGTTGACGTCGGCGATGTTGGTGCGCTCGTGGCTCAGCAGGTGCTTGGCATAGGTCCAACCCTTGTTCTCCTCGCCGATGAGCTGGTCGGCCGGCACTTCGACGTTGTCGAAGAACACGTCGTTGACCTCGTAGCTGCCGTCCAGCAAGCGGATCGGCCGCACGCTCACGCCGGGCGACTTCATGTCGAGCACGATGAAGCTGATGCCGGTCTGCGGCTTGCCCTCGGTGCTGGTGCGCACAAGGTTGAACATCCAGTCGCCATGCTGGCCCAGGGTGGTCCAGGTCTTCTGGCCGTTGATGATGTACTTGTCGCCGCGGCGCTCGGCGCGGGTGCGCAGCGAGGCCAAATCGGAGCCTGAGCCGGGTTCGCTGTAGCCCTGGCTCCACCAGACTTCGCCGCTGGCGATGCCGGGCAGGAAGCGTTCCTGCTGCTCGCGCGAGCCGAAGGCCATGATGACCGGGGCCACCATCACCGGGCCGAAGGGGATCACGCGCGGCGCACCGGCGCGTGCGGTCTCTTCCTCGAACAGGTGCTTCTGCACGGCCGTCCAGCCGGGGCCGCCGAACTGCTTGGGCCAGCCGTATCCCAGCCAGCCCTTCTTGCCAAGGATCCTTGCCCAGCGCTGGTGGTCTTCCTTGGAAAGCTCCAGGCCTTCGTTGACCTTGTGGGCGATGTCTTGGGGCAGGTTGTCCGCCACCCAGGCGCGGACCTCTTCGCGGAACGCCTGTTCTTCAGGGGTGAATGCCAGATCCATGGGGTTGTCTCCAGAGAAGCGGGATTTTTAGCACGCTCGTTCGCAAGGCCGAGTCCGCCGTGCGACACACGGATAATCCCGCGCCAGTATGCAGAGTTCCCTTCTCCACGGCGCCGGGGTTTTCAACCGGGTGCCAGTCTCCGCCGCAGCGTCCCGCCATCGACGCCGGCCAGCCGCCGGTGCCGGCGCGAAAGGCCGCCGGTGATCGGCAACATCGTCATCCTCGTCTCCGGCGGCGGCTCCAACATGGCGGCCATCGCTCGCGCCGCGCAGGCGCGGCGCTGGGCCGAGCGCTTCGGCGTGCGCGTGGCAGCCGTCGTCAGCAACAAGCCCGAGGCGGGGGGGCTGGCGCTCGGGCGCGAACTGGGCCTGGAGACCGCCGTCGTCGACCACCGCGGTTTCGACAGCCGTGAGGCCTTCGACGCCGCGCTCGCCGACACCGTCGACCGTTGGCAGCCGGTGCTGGTGGTATTGGCCGGCTTCATGCGCATCCTCACGCCCGGGTTCGTGGCGCGCTACGAGGGAAGGCTGGTCAACATCCATCCTTCGCTGCTGCCGGCCTTTCCGGGGCTGCACACCCATCGCCGCGCCATCGAGGCCGGCTGCCGGGTCGCCGGTGCCACGGTGCATCTGGTCACGGCCGAGCTCGACCATGGCCCCGTTCTGGCCCAGGCCGTCGTGCCGGTGCTGGCCGGCGACACCCCCGAACTGCTGGCGGCCCGTGTGCTGAGTCAGGAGCACCGGCTCTATCCCCAGGCCATCGAGGGCTGGCTCGCAGCGCGCTGACTCGCCGTCGTGGTGGGCAGCGACAATCGCCGCCCTATGCATCCCCAAGCCTTGTTGGACGCCTGCGCCGAACTCACCGGCCGCGTGCTCCGATTCGACCATCCGGCCGACGCCATCGTCTCGCGCTACTTCCGTGAGCACCGCTCGCTCGGCCCCCGAGAGCGTGCGACGCTCGCCGAGACCGTCTACACCATCCTGCGCAAGAAGCTGCTGTTCGAGCATCTGGCGCGTTCCGGCAGCGGCGCGCGCGAGCGGCGCCTGGCCATCCTCGGCTTCCATGGCTCGCGCGACTTCCTCAAGACCGTACTCAGCGATGCCGAAAAGCGCTGGCTGGACACCTGCGATGCTGTCACGCCTTCCGAGCTGATGGCGCAGCACCGCCACAACCTGCCTGACTGGCTGGTCCAGCCGCTACGCGCCCAACTGGGCGACACCGATTTCATGGTCCTGGCCGATGCGTTGCAGCAACCGGCGCCGCTGGATCTTCGGGTCAACACCCTGAGCGCCAAGCGCGAGGAGGTGCAGCGCGAACTCAAGGCCGCCGGCATCGCGGCCAAGGCGACACCGTTTTCACCGTGGGGCCTGCGCATCGATGGCAAGCCGGCCGTCAATCGCCTGCCCGCCTTCGAGCGCGGCGCCATCGAGGTGCAGGACGAGGGTTCCCAACTGCTGACGCTCTTGGTCGAGGCGCGGCGAGGCGAGATGGTGGTCGATTTCTGCGCCGGCGCCGGTGGCAAGACCCTGGCGCTGGGTGCGGCCATGCGGAGCACGGGCCGGCTCTATGCCTTCGACACTTCCGCCCACCGACTGGACGCGCTCAAGCCGCGGCTGGCACGCAGCGGCCTGTCGAACGTGCATCCGGCCGCCATCGCCCATGAGCGGGACGACCGCATCAAGCGCCTGGCCGGCAAGATCGACCGCGTCTTGGTCGATGCGCCCTGCTCGGGCCTGGGCACGCTGCGCCGCAATCCCGACCTCAAGTGGCGTCAGTCGCCCGAGGCGGTGCAGGAGTTGGTGGCCAAGCAGACCGCCATCCTCGCCAGCGCCGCGCGGCTGGTGAAGCCGGGCGGGCGCCTCGTCTACGCCACTTGCAGCATCCTGCCGGAGGAGAACGAGGCGATCGCCGAGGCCTTCGGCGCCGCCAACCCCGATTTCCTGCCTTTGGAGGCCGCCGACCTGCTGGCTGCCCAAAAGGTGGAGGGTGCTGCCGCGCTGTGCGCTGGCGGAGAAGGCGGCACCCGCTACCTTCGGCTGTGGCCTCATCGCCACGCCACCGACGGCTTTTTCGCCGCCGCGTGGAACCGACGCTAGGGCGCGGCGTCCAAAACCCAGGGATTCACCGCCGTTACACGAAAAACGGGGTGGATTTCAAGCCCGGCACACTAAAATTGTCGGACTGTTCTGACAGGGCGACCTGTCCTGCCCGTGTGGAGTACCCAACTTGATGATTCCTGATTCCGCCGTTCTGAGCTCGGCCCTCGACTGGCTTGCCCATGGCCTGTGGGATCTGTCCTGGTGGCAGATCGTGCTGTATACGCTCGCCACGACGCACATCACCATCCTCGCGGTGACCATCTTCCTGCACCGCACGCAGGCTCACCGCTCGATGGACCTGGGGGCCATTCCTTCCCACTTCTTCCGCTTCTGGCTGTGGATCGGCACGGGCATGGTGACCAAGGAATGGGTCGCCATCCACCGCAAGCACCACGCCAAGTGCGAGACCGAGGAAGATCCGCACAGCCCGCAGACCCGTGGCATCGACACCGTCATGTGGCGCGGTGCCGAGCTGTATCGCGCCGAGGCGAAGAACAGCGAGACCATCACCAAGTTCGGCCACGGCACCCCTGACGACTGGATCGAGCGCAATCTGTACAGCCGCTTCGGTTGGCAGGGCGTGGGCCTGATGCTGATCCTCAATCTGGCGCTGTTCGGCGGCATCGGCGCCACCATCTGGGCCATCCAGATGCTGTGGATTCCTTTCTGGGCCGCTGGCGTCGTCAATGGCCTGGGCCACTATTGGGGCTATCGCAACTTCGAGGCGCAGGACGCCAGCACCAACCTGGTGCCCTGGGGCATCGTGATCGGCGGCGAAGAGCTGCACAACAACCACCACACCTATCCCACCGCCGCCAAGTTCTCGGTCAAGAAGTACGAGTTCGACATCGCCTGGGGCTACATCATGCTGATGCAGAAGCTGGGCTGGGCAAAGGTCAAGAAGGTGCCGCCGAAGCTGCGCATGGGCGAGGTTCGCCCGGTGGCCGACGAGAAGACGCTCGAGGCCGTCATCGCCAACCGCTACGAAGTGATGGCCGGCTACGCCCGCGAGATGCGCCGCACCTGCAAGCAGGAGCTGTCGCAACTTCAGTCCCGTGGTGCTGACCTGTCGGTGCTCAAGGCTGCCCGCCGCTGGCTGCACCGCGACGACGACAAGGTGCCGGCCGCTGCCCGGCCCAAGCTTGCCGAAGCCCGCGCCGCCCACCCGGTGTTGGACAAGATGGTCACCATGCGCGAGGAGTTGCGCCAGATGTGGATGAACACTTCCCAGTCGCGCGAACAGCTGGCTGCTGACCTGGCCGCCTGGTGCCATCGCGCCGAGGCGAGCGGCATCAAGGCGCTGCAGGATTTCTCGATCCGTCTGCGCGCGGCGCACGTGTGACCTGAACCCCGCGCTTTGCTTGACGCACTTGCGTCGGGCATTCCAAAAAACCGGCTTTGTGCCGGTTTTTTGTTGTCTTGACGGAGGCTTGGCCACTGGGCTGAGGCGCAAGGCCGGGGCCACATTCTGCTGCTGCCCACCGCGCGCCGCCGCGATGCAGGCAACAAAAAACCCGCTGGATCACAGCGGGTTTCTTGAAGAAGGCGTGGGCCGAATTACTTCAGCTTCACTTCCTTGTATTCGACGTGCTTGCGCGCCTTGGGGTCGAACTTCATGATCAACATCTTTTCAGGCGTCGTCTTCTTGTTCTTGCTGGTGGTGTAGAAGTGGCCGGTGCCCGCGGTGGACTCCAGCTTGATCTTTTCGCGTCCGCCTTTGCTCGTTGCCATGGTGTGCTCCTTTCAGCTCAGGCTTGGCCGCGTGCGCGCATGTCTGCGAGCACGGCGTCGATGCCGTTCTTGTCGATCAGGCGCAGGGCGGCGCTGGAGACGCGCAGACGCACCCAACGGTTTTCGCTCTCGACCCAGAAACGACGGTATTGCAGGTTCGGCATGAACCGGCGCTTGGTTTTGTTGTTGGCGTGGGAAACGTTGTTCCCGACCATCGGGCCCTTGCCCGTGACTTCACATACGCGTGCCATGAGGACACTCTTTCATGAACAGCCGTCACCAGACGCGGCGGACTGCACGTAGGGCGCAGTCCGTGGGGTGGATCGGCTTGACCTCGCCAGAAAAAACGGGTGGCGGTTGCCCGGATGTCGCCCGCACGCCATAAGCGCCCAAGCGGCAAAGCCCGCCATTATACGAAGAGCGGCGGCGTTTTGTCCATGCCTGGGTTGGCGCCCGTTCGCAGGTGAATTCCGAGGCGCGCCGGAGTGGCCGAAGAAGAAGGCCTTCTGACCCTCCGGCGGCCTCAGTGGCCCCGCCAGCGCGGGCGGCCGGTCAGGTGGTGCTTTCCTGCTGTTCCAGAAAGCGCTGCGCGTCCAGCGCGGCCATGCAGCCGGTGCCGGCGCTGGTAATGGCTTGCCTGTACACGTGATCCTGGACGTCGCCCGCGGCGAAGACACCCGGCACGCTGGTCATGGTGGCAAAGCCATTCAGGCCTGAGCGGGTGACGATGTAGTTGTCCTTGAGCTCCAGCTGGCCCTGGAACAGATCGGTATTGGGATGGTGGCCGATGGCGATGAAGCAGCCCTTGAGGTCGAGCTGCTTCTTGTCGCCGGACTGCACGTTGCGCAGCCGGATGCCGGTCACGCCGCTGTCGTCGCCCAGCACCTCGTCCAGTTCACTGTGCAGTTCGAGCACGATCTTGCCTTCCTTGACCTTCTCGTGAACCTTGTCGATGAGGATGGGTTCCGCGCGGAACTTGTCGCGGCGGTGGACCAGCGTCACCTGCCGGGCAATGTTGGACAGGTACAGGGCCTCTTCGACGGCCGTGTTGCCGCCACCGATCACGCACACATCCTGCTCGCGGTAGAAAAAGCCGTCGCAGGTGGCGCAGGCCGAGACGCCGCGGCCCATGAACTTCTCCTCCGACGACAGGCCCAGGTACTTGGCCGAGGCGCCGGTCGCGATGATGAGTGCATCGCAGGTGTAGGTGCCGCTGTCGCCCGTCAGCGTGAACGGACGCTTGCTCAGGTCGACCTTGTTGATGTGGTCGAACACGATCTGCGTGTTGAAGCGCTCGGCGTGTTCAAGAAAGCGCTGCATCAGCTCCGGGCCTTGAACGCCGTGCACGTCCGCGGGCCAGTTGTCGACTTCCGTCGTGGTCATCAGCTGCCCGCCCTGGGCGAGGCCCGTCACCAGAAGCGGCTTGAGGTTGGCGCGGGCTGCGTAGATGGCGGCGGTGTAGCCAGCGGGGCCGGAGCCCAGAATGAGTACCTGGGTATGCAGGGGAGTGGTCATAAACTGCGAGCCTGAATGGTGAACGAGGGACCGCGTGTACATTGGGTCACCGGTGGGACGTCAGTATCCTGTTCAGGTTCAATGCATGCGGAGCGCTCTTCTTATGTGCGTGATTGTATTTATTGATGCTGTGCCCCTCGAATGGTGCAGCGCAGGGAGGAAATAAATGTCGATGCTGTCGAACCTGGAATTGCTCCGGCGGGTGCCGCTGTTTGCCGCGCTCACGCCTGCGCAGGCGGCGAACATCGCCGATGCGATCGTGAAGCGGCGCTTCAAGCGTGGCGAACTCATCGTGGAGCAGGGCAAGAAAACCAATGCCCTGTACATCATCCTGGCCGGCCGGGCCCGGGTACTCAGTGCGGACAGCCGCGGCCGGGAGGTGATTCTGGCGACGCTGCAATCGGGCGACTACATCGGCGAGATGAGTCTGATCGACGACGAACCCCATTCGGCCACGGTGCGTACAGACGTGCAGACGGATGTGCTCGTCCTGGGCCGCGACGCATTCGCCCGCTGCCTGCCGGACAGTTCCTCGATGTCTTACAACATCATGCGCGGCCTGGTCCGCCGCCTGCGCCATGCGGATCGCAAGATCGAGTCGCTTGCCCTGATGGATGTCTACGGTCGCGTGGCGCGCGCGCTGATGGATTTCGTCATCGAGGACGGTGCCGGCAACTTCGTGGTCCGGGAGCGCATATCGCGCCAGGACTTGGCCAAGATGGTGGGCGCGTCCCGCGAGATGGTCAGCCGTGTCATGAAGGACCTGGAGGAGCGCGGCTTCGTGCAGACGCAACCCGATGGCTCGATGCTGGTCAAGGACCGGCTGTCCACGCTGGGCTGAGCGCACTGCTTGCGGGCCGGCAGGCCCGGCTCCACCGAGCCTGAACAGCAGCCTGACTGCGACGGGTCGGCCTCAAGATGGTTTAGGCTTGCGCATTGCGCGCGGCATCGCCGTGCGCGTCTGCGTCCATGACCTATTCCTTGCACACACTTCATAACACGGGGGCACCGGAGGTGCCGCCCGTGCGCCAGCGCGCCTTGCGTTTTGCGCACGAAATCTCGCTCGTCGTGGGCTTTGCCCTCATGCTGTTCTGGCTGCTGGCCATGCTCAGCTACACGCCCTCCGACGCTGCCTGGTCCACGTCCGGCACGGGCGGCGCCGTCAAGAACTGGGGCGGTGCGCTGGGCGCCTGGCTGGCGGACGCCAGCTACTACCTGGCGGGATATTCGATCTGGTGGGCATTCGCGGCCTCCGTGCGCGTCTGGCTGTCGTCATTGGCCCAGTGGCTGCGCGGCGGACGGCCGCAGGGCGAGGCCGAACCGCCCCGCCTGAACCGCAGCCGGCTGTTGTTCTGGCTGGGGCTTGTGCTGCTGCTGGCAGCCAGCGCCATGCTGGAATGGTCGCGGCTCTATCGACTGGAGTTCCGGCTGCCGGGCCACGGCGGTGGCGTGCTGGGGTATCTGGTCGGGCCGGCCGGTGTGCGCTGGTTGGGTTTCACAGGCTCCGCGTTGATCGCCATTGCTGCGGGCGTGGTCGGTTCGGCCCTGGTGTTCCGCTTCTCCTGGGCGCAGGTTGCCGAAGTCATCGGTGCGCGCATCTATTCCCTGTTCGAGCGTGGCCGCGAAAAGCGCGAATTGGCGCAGGACTTGGCGATGGGGCGGAAGGCACGCCGCGAGCGGGAAGAGGTGGCGACCCATGACCGGGACGCGCCCATTCCCACCGACGAGCTCGAGCCCGCGTTCGACGACGTGCCGCCGCCCGCGCCCCGCCGCCGGGAAAAGGCCGCAGCCGTTCAGATCGAGCCGGCCGTGGCCGATGTGCCCAAGAGCGAGCGCGTGGTCAAGGAGCGCCAGAAGCCTCTCTTCAAGGAACTGCCCGACAGCAAGCTGCCCCAGGTGGACCTGCTCGATGCGGCCGCCGGGCGCCAGGAGACGGTGTCGCCCGAAACCCTGGAGATGACCTCGCGGCTGATCGAGAAGAAGCTCAAGGACTTCGGCGTCGAGGTGCGCGTGGTGCTGGCCTCGCCGGGCCCGGTCATCACGCGCTACGAGATCGAGCCGGCTACCGGCGTGAAGGGCTCGCAGATCGTCAACCTGGCCAAGGACCTG
The DNA here is from genome assembly GCF_913773995.1 of uncultured Pseudacidovorax sp. GTDB lineage: Bacteria > Pseudomonadota > Gammaproteobacteria > Burkholderiales > Burkholderiaceae_C > Xenophilus. The sequence goes on along the minus strand of NZ_CAJYES010000250.1, from coordinate 48,060 downwards.
GCGCGTTCGCTGTCGCTGGTGTCCATCCGCGTGATCGAGACGATTCCGGGCAAGAACTACATGGCGCTGGAACTGCCCAACGCCAAGCGGCAGTCGATCCGGCTCTCGGAAATCCTGGGCTCGCAGGTCTATCACGAGGCCAAGTCCATGCTGACCATCGGCCTGGGCAAGGACATCATCGGCAATCCGGTGGTGGCCGACCTGGCCAAGATGCCGCATGTGCTGGTGGCCGGTACCACGGGCTCGGGCAAGTCGGTGGGCATCAACGCGATGATCCTGTCGCTGCTCTACAAGGCCGAAGCGAGCGACGTGCGCGTGCTCATGATCGACCCCAAGATGCTGGAGATGTCGGTCTACGAAGGCATCCCGCACCTGCTGGCGCCGGTGGTCACCGACATGAAGCAGGCGGCTCACGGCCTCAACTGGTGCGTGGCCGAGATGGAGCGACGCTACAAGCTCATGTCCAAGCTGGGCGTGCGCAACCTGGCGGGCTACAACGCCAAGATCGACGAGGCCAAGTCGCGCGAGGAGTTCATCTACAACCCGTTCAGCCTGACGCCGGACGATCCCGAGCCGCTGCGCCGCGAGCCGCACATCGTGGTCGTGATCGACGAACTGGCCGACCTGATGATGGTGGTCGGCAAGAAGATCGAAGAGCTGATCGCTCGCCTTGCGCAGAAGGCGCGCGCCGCCGGCATCCACCTGATCCTGGCGACGCAGCGGCCCAGCGTCGACGTGATCACCGGCCTCATCAAGGCCAACATTCCTACACGCATCGCCTTCCAGGTCAGCAGCAAGATCGACAGTCGAACCATCCTTGACCAGATGGGCGCCGAGGCGCTGCTGGGCATGGGCGACATGCTCTACATGCCGAGCGGCACGGGTCTGCCCATCCGTGTGCACGGGGCCTTCGTCAGCGACGACGAGGTGCACCGCGTGGTGGCCTACCTCAAGAGCCAGGGCGAGCCCGACTACATCGAAGGCGTGCTCGAAGGCGGAACTGTGGATGGCGAGGACGGTCCGATGGGTGAGGGCGGCGACGCCGGTGGCGAAAAGGATCCGATGTACGACCAGGCGGTCGAAGTCGTCCTCAAGCACCGCAAGGCCAGCATTTCGCTGGTGCAGCGCCACCTCAAGATTGGCTACAACCGCGCGGCGCGGCTGGTCGAGGACATGGAAAACGCCGGCTTGGTGAGCGCGATGAGCGGCGCCGGGCAACGCGAGATCCTCGTGCCGGCGCGCAGCGAATGAAAGGACCGGAATGCGGAAGTTGATGGTGGGATGCGTGCTGGCGGCGGCGGTGTGCAGCGCCTGGGCGGGTGGGCTCGACAGCCTGGGCGCCTTTCTGAAGACCGCGCGTTCCGGCAAGGCCGACTTTACACAGACGGTCAGCGCGCCTCCCAAGGACGGTCAGCCCATGCGCGCGAAGACGTCCACCGGCACCTTCGAATTCCAGCGCCCCGGCCAGTTCCGCTTCGAGTACCGCAAGCCTTTTGCGCAGACCATCGTGGCCGACGGCAAGACGCTTTGGCTCTACGACGCCGACCTCAACCAGGTGACACAGCGCCTGCAGGCCCAGGCGCTGGGCTCCACGCCGGCGGCGCTGATCGCATCGGCCGCCGACCTGCGCGCACTGGAGTCGGACTTCACCCTGGCCGATGCGCCGGCCCGTGACGGCCTGCAATGGGTCAAGGCCACGCCCAAGTCCCGCGACGCGCAACTGCAGAGCGTGGAGATCGGCTTTCAGGGCGATGCGCTGGCGGCCCTCGACATCCTTGATGCCTTCGGCCAGCGCTCGGTGCTTCGCTTCTCCAACGTGCAGGTCAATCCTGCGCTGTCTGCGGGCAGCTTCCAGTTCAAGCCGCCCGCGGGTGCCGACGTCGTCCGGCAGTGACGCCGCAGTGACGGCGGGACAATCGGCGCATGGCCGATCTGTTTGATTCCCCTTCGCCTGCCGCGCCCCTTGCCGAGGCATTGCGCCCCGCCAGCCTCGATGAGGTCATCGGCCAGAGCCACCTGATCGGCCCAGGCCGCCCGCTGCGGCTGGCCTTCGAATCGGGCAAGCCGCATTCCATGATCCTGTGGGGTCCGCCGGGCGTCGGCAAGACCACGTTGGCGCGGCTCACAGCCAAGGCCTTCGGCTACGAGTTCATTGCGCTGTCGGCTGTGTTCTCAGGCGTCAAGGACATTCGCGCCGCCATGGAGCGGGCCGAGCAGCACCTGGCGTTGGGTCGCAAGACCATCCTGTTCGTCGACGAGATCCACCGCTTCAACAAGAGCCAGCAGGACGGCCTGCTGCCCTTCGTCGAATCAGGCCTGGTCACCTTTGTTGGCGCAACCACGGAGAACCCGTCTTTCGAGGTCAACTCCGCGCTGCTATCGCGGGCGCAGGTCTACACGCTGCAATCGCTGAGCGAGGATGAGCTGCGCCAACTGGTCCGCCGTGCGCAGGAGAAGGTGCTGACCCATCTGGCGCTGAGCGACGCGGCGGTCGACACCCTCGTCGGCAATGCGGACGGTGATGCGCGACGCATGCTCAACCTGCTGGAGCAGACCGACACGGCGGCCCGCGCAGCGACTGTGCAGGAAGTGACGCCCGACTTCCTGCAGAGTGCGCTCACGCTCAACGCGCGCCGCTTCGACAAGGGCGGCGACAACTTCTACGACCAGATCTCGGCCCTGCACAAATCCGTGCGCGGCTCGCATCCCGATGCCGCCCTCTACTGGCTCACGCGCATGCTCGATGGCGGTGCGGACGCCCGCTATCTCTCGCGCCGGATCGTCCGCATGGCCTGGGAGGACATCGGCCTGGCCGACCCGCGTGCCATGCAGGTGGCCAACGACGCCGCCACCACCTTCGAGCGACTCGGCTCGCCGGAAGGCGATCTGGCCTTGGCGCAGGCCGTGATCTACCTGGCGATCGCGCCCAAGAGCAATGCGGGCTACAACGCCTACAACCAGGCGCGGGCATTCGTGCGGCAGGACAAGTCGCGCGAGGTGCCGATCCATCTGCGCAACGCGCCCACCAAGCTGATGAAGTCGCTCGGCCACGGCAAGGCCTATCGCTACGCGCACGACGAGCCGGAGGCCTATGCGGCCGGCGAAACCTACTTGCCCGAAGGCATGGCCGAGCCGCGCTGGTACCAGCCCGTGCCGCGCGGTCTCGAATCCAAGATCGCCGACAAGCTCGCCCGCCTGCGGGAGCTGGACGAACAGGCCCGCGAGGACTGACACCGGACTGACCGCGCGACCCTTTCAGCCGCTCCAGGCTTGCGGGAAACCCCCACGCCGCCCGCACCAGATTGGCGCGGAGCCGTGTCTACAATCCCGCCCACTTCGACCCGCCTCCCACCCATGCTGGCGGGTTTTTTGCTACCTGAACCACGGCGCCAAACCGGTGCTCCGGCTTGGCAGAAGGCGTCCTCACCGGGACGCATAACAAAAGGGACCTCTCTTTATGGAAATATTGCTGCAACAGATCATCAACGGTCTGGTTCTCGGCAGCATGTACGCCCTGATAGCCCTCGGCTACACCATGGTGTACGGCATCATCAACCTCATCAATTTCGCCCACGGCGAGGTCCTCATGGTCGGCGCTCTGACCAGCTGGACCATCATCGGCTGGATGCAGTCGGCGATGCCGGGCACCCCCGGCTGGATCATCCTGATCCTGGCCACGCTGATTGCCTGCGTCGTGGCCGCCACGCTCAACTTCACGATCGAGAAGGTCGCCTACCGGCCCCTGCGCAACAGTCCCAAGCTGGCCCCGCTGATCACGGCCATCGGCATGTCGATCCTGCTGCAGACGCTGGCCATGATCATCTGGCGCCCCACCAACAAGGCCTACCCGACGCTGCTGCCCAGCGAGTCGGTGCACATCGCGGGTGCGGCCATCTCGCCGACGCAGATCATGATCCTGGTGGTCACCGCCATCTCGCTGGCGGTGCTGACCTGGCTGGTCAACTACACGCGCCTCGGCCGCGCCATGCGCGCCACGGCCGAGAACCCGCGGGTGGCCGCGCTCATGGGCATCCGGCCCGACACCGTCATCTCGGCCACCTTCATCATCGGCGCCGTGCTGGCGGCCATCGCAGGCGTTATGTACGCCTCCAACTACGGCATCGCGCAACACGCCATGGGCTTCATCCCCGGCCTGAAGGCCTTCACCGCGGCCGTGTTCGGCGGCATCGGCAACCTGGCGGGCGCCGTGGTGGGCGGCCTGCTGCTGGGCGTGATCGAGGCCGTGGGCGCGGGCTACCTGTCCGACGTCACCGGCGGGGTGCTGGGCAGCCAGCACAGCGACATCTTCGCCTTCATCATCCTCATCATCACGCTGACCGTGCGGCCGTCCGGCCTGCTCGGCGAGCGCGTGGCGGACCGGGCCTGACGGCCAAGGAGGCTCCATGAAGAATTCCAAGAACCTCGTCGTCTTCCTGATTGCCGCCGTCGCGCTGCTGGCGCTGCCGCTGCTGCTGCAGACCCAGGGCAATGCCTGGGTGCGCATCGTCGACATCGCGCTGCTCTACGTGATGCTGGCGCTCGGCCTGAACATCGTGGTCGGCTATGCCGGCCTGCTGGACCTGGGCTACGTCGCCTTCTTCGCCATCGGTGCATACCTGTACGCGCTGCTCGGCTCCACGCAGCTGACCGACTCCTTCCCGGCGCTGCAGGCGATGTTCCCGAACGGATTCCACACCTCGCTGATCCTGGTGATTCCGGCGGCGCTGGTGCTGGCGGGCATCTTCGGCGCGCTGCTCGGTGCGCCCACGCTCAAGCTGCGCGGCGACTACCTGGCCATCGTGACCCTGGGCTTCGGCGAAATCATCCGCGTGTTCATGAACACGCTGGACCATCCCTACAACATCACCAATGGGCCCAAGGGCATCAGCAGCATCGATCCGATCAGGATCTTCGGCCTGAACCTGGGCCGGCCGCTGAAGATCGGCGACTACACCATCTCTTCGGTGTCGCTGTACTACTACCTGTTCCTGATCCTGGTGATCTTCACCGTCATCCTGTCGCACCGCCTGCAGAACTCGCGCGTGGGCCGCGGCTGGATGGCGATCCGCGAGGACGAGATCGCCGCCAAGGCCATGGGCATCAACACCCGCAACATGAAGCTGCTGGCCTTCGGCATGGGCGCGAGCTTCGGCGGCGTGTCGGGTGCCATGTTCGCCGCCTTCCAGGGCTTCGTTTCGCCCGAGTCCTTCAGCCTGATGGAGTCGGTGATGATCGTCTCGATGGTGGTGCTCGGCGGCATCGGCCACCTGCCTGGCGTGATCCTGGGCGCGGTGTTGCTGGCGGCGCTGCCCGAGGTGCTGCGCTACGTGGCGGGCCCGCTGCAGGCGATGACGGACGGCCGCCTCGATGCCTCCATCCTGCGCCAGCTCTTCATCGCGCTGGCCATGATCGTGATCATGCTCGTGCGTCCTCGCGGGCTGTGGCCGTCGCCGGAGCATGGAAAGTCGCTCAAGACCACGCCGCGTGCTCCCGATCCGATCGCCGGCTCGACTCAGGCCGTCACGCCCGGCATCGACACCCCGGCCGAAGAGGTGCCAGGCGGCGCCAACCGGCCCATGTCCATCAACCCCTGAGTCGAAGGAAGGACCACTCTCATGGCAGACACCATCCTTCACGTGAAGGGCATCTCCAAGCGCTTCGGCGGGCTTCAGGCCCTGTCGGACGTGGGCATCCGCATCGAGCGCGGCCAGGTCTACGGACTGATCGGCCCCAACGGCGCGGGCAAGACCACCTTCTTCAACGTCATCACCGGGCTGTACACGCCGGACAGCGGCAGCTTCGAGCTGGCCGGCAAGCCCTACCAGCCGACGGCCGTGCACGAGGTGGCCAAGGCCGGTATCGCACGCACCTTCCAGAACATCCGCCTCTTTGCCGAGATGACGGCGCTGGAGAACGTGATGGTCGGCCGCCATGTGCGCACGCATTCGGGCGTGTTCGGCGCCATCTTCCGCACCTCGGGCTTCAAGGCCGAGGAGCGTGCCATCGCCGATCGCGCGCGCGAACTGCTCGACTATGTGGGCGTGGGCAAGTACGCCGACTTCAAGGCCCGCACGCTGAGCTACGGCGACCAGCGCCGGCTCGAGATCGCCCGCGCCCTGGCGACCGATCCGCAACTCATCGCGCTGGACGAACCCGCCGCCGGCATGAACGCCACCGAGAAGGTGCAACTGCGAGAGCTCATCGACCGCATCCGCAAGGACAACCGCACCGTGCTCATCATCGAGCACGACGTGAAGCTGATCATGGGCCTGTGCGACCGCGTCACGGTGCTCGACTACGGCAAGCAGATCGCCGAAGGCACGCCGGCCGAGGTGCAGAAGAACGAGAAGGTGATCGAGGCCTACCTCGGCACCGGTGGACACTGAAAGGCCGCGCATGGCACAGACTCTGTTGAAAGTGAGCGGCCTGAAGGTCGCATACGGCGGCATCCAGGCCGTCAAGGGTGTGGACTTCGAGGTGCGCGAGGGCGAGCTGGTGTCGCTGATCGGCTCCAACGGCGCCGGCAAGACCACCACCATGAAGGCCATCACCGGCACGCTGCCGGCGCTGGCCGGCGAGATCGAGTTCATGGGCAAGTCCATCAAGGGCCGTGGCGCCTGGGACCTGGTCAAGGAAGGCCTGGTGATGGTGCCGGAAGGCCGCGGCGTGTTCACGCGCATGACGATCACCGAGAACCTGCAGATCGGCGCCTACACGCGCAACGACAAGGCCGGCATCGCGCAGGACATCGACCGCGTCTTCACCACATTCCCACGGCTGAAGGAGCGCGCCACGCAGCTGGCGGGCACCATGTCCGGCGGCGAGCAGCAGATGCTGGCGATGGGCCGTGCGCTGATGGCGCGGCCCAAGGTGCTGCTGCTGGACGAGCCCACCATGGGCCTGTCGCCCATCATGTGCGACAAGATCTTCGAGGTGGTCAAGCAGGTGTACGACCAGGGCGTGACGGTGTTGCTGGTGGAGCAGAACGCCAGCCGCGCGCTGCAGATCGCCGACCGCGGCTACGTGATGGAGTCGGGCCTGATCACCATGAACGGCGATGCCAAGGTCATGCTGAACGATCCGAAGGTGCGCGCCGCCTACCTGGGCGAGTGAGCCGGGCGGCCACAGCCCTGTGGGCATGCGGCCGAGCCTGAAACAGAACGGGCCGTGCTTTCGCCGGCCCGTTTCTGTTGGCTGCGTTGTCGCTGTCGAAGCCCGCACCGCAGCAGCGCGCGGCGCCGGCGGGCGCTCACACCTTGTCAGTCCACCTTCGCGCCGGTGGCCTTCACCACCTGCTCGTACTTCGCCAGTTCGCTCTTCATGAAGGCGCCGAATTGTTCGGGCGTGGTGGGCACCGGCTCGGCGAAGAGGGCGGCGAAGCGGCTCTTGGTCTCCGGCGCGTTCAGCGCATCGACGAAGACACGGTTCAGCCGCTCCAGCACATCGCGCGGCGTGCCGGTCGGTGCCACCAGTCCCCACCAGGTGTCGATGGAAAAGCCCTTGAGCGTGTCCGCCACCGGCGGAACGTCGGGCAGAAAGGGGCTGCGCTGCAGCGTGGTCACGGCCAGGGCCTTGAGCTTGCCGCCACGGATGTTGGGCGCGGCGGTGGCCAGGTTGTCGAAGTTGAAGTCGACCTGGCCGCTCAGCAGCGCCAGCTGCGCGGGGTTGCCGCCGTTGTAGGGGATGTGCACCGCGAAGATGCCGGCCGCCTTCTTGAACATCTCGCCCGCCAGATGACCGGCGCTGCCGTTGCCGCCGCTGCCGTAGTTCAGCTTGGCGGGGTTGGCCTTGGCATAGGCGATCAGGTCCTTCAGGCTGTTGATCTTCAGGCGCTGCGCGGTGTCGGCGTTCATCACCAGGACGTTGGGCACGCGCACCATCTGCGTGATGGGCGCGAAGTCGGTGGCCGCGTTGTACGGCATGCGGCTGTAGAGCCAGGGGTTGACTGCGTTGGTCGCCGTGGCGGCGATGCCGATGGTCAGGCCATCCGGCTGCGCCTTGGCCACCATGTCGGCGCCGATGTTGCCGCCGGCACCCGGCTTGTTGTCGATGATGATCGGGCCGCCCAAGGCATCCTTGGCGCGTTCGGCCAGGGCGCGGGCCGTGACGTCGATGGGGCCGCCGGCAGCGTACGGCACCATTAGCCGGATCGGCCGGTTGTCGGCGCGTGCCACGAAGGGCAGGGCGGCACTGGCGGCCAGCAGGGAAAGCACGGGACGGCGGGTGATGGGATGGCTCATGGTCTTGTCTCTTGGCTCGTTGTGGATGTTTGAGGCGGGCGCGCGGCGCGGTGTGCCTCGTGCGCGGAGGCTGGGTTCAGTTCAGGGCGCCGTGGCGCGCGGTGCCGCGCCCTGCCCAGGGGCCGCTCAGGGCGCCGCCTTGTCGGCCTCGGAGGTGAAGGCGTCGGCGAAGAATTCCTCTTCGGGCAGCCCGCCCTGGGCCACGTAGTCGCGCTGCGCCGACTGCACCACCACCGGCGCGCCGCAGGCATAGACCTGATGGCCCGACAGATCGGGCGTGTCTTCCAGCACCGCCTGGTGGACGAAGCCGGTGCGGCCGGTCCAGTTGTCCTCGGGCACGGCATTGCTCACCACCGGCACATAGTGCAGCTGCGGCATCTCGGCCAGCTGCTCGCGGATCCAGCCATCCATGTACAGGTCCTGCGGACGGCGACCGCCCCAGTACAGCGTGGCGGGCCGATCGATGCGCTTGAACTTCATGTGCTCGATCAGCGCCTTGATGGGCGCGAAGCCGGTGCCGGAAGCCAGTAGGACGATGGGCTTGGTGCTGTCCTCGCGCAGGAAGAAGCTGCCGTAGGGGCCTTCGACGCGCAGGATCTCCTTCTCCTTCATCGCGCCGAACACGTGGTCGGTGAACTTGCCGCCGGGCATGTGGCGGATGTGCAGCTCGATGCCGGTGCCCGGCTCGGCCAGCGTGTGCGGCGCATTGGCCATGGAGTAGCTGCGGCGCGCGCCGTCGCGCAGCAGGAACTCGACGTACTGGCCGGCATGGAACTTCATCGGCTCGCCGGCGGGCAACTGCAGGCGCAGTTGCATCACGTCGTGCGACAGGCGCACCAGCGTCTGCACGCGCACGGGCATCTTGCGGATGGGGAAGGCGTCGGCATCGACCACTTGGCGCGATTCGAGCACCACATCGCTGGTGGCATGGGCGCGGCAGGTGAGGATGTAGCCGGCGGCGGCCTCCTCGGCGCTGAGGGCCTTGGACTGGTAGGCCTCCATCGTCACTTCGCCGGAGAGCTTTTTGCACTTGCAGGAGCCGCAGGCGCCGTCCTTGCAGCCGTAGGGCAGGCCGATGCCCTGGCGGATGCCGGCGGAGAGGATGGATTCGCCGGCCTCGGCGGCGAAGCGGCGGCCACTGGGCTCCACGCTCACGGAGAACACGGTGTCGGACATGGGTGGGTATTCTTCGGGGGTTGTCGGCGCGGGCTCCGCAGAGGGCGGGCGCCGGGGGTCAGGACTGCGGAAAGCCTTCGATTTTGCCTTCAAACCATCTTCCTCTCGGTGCGCTGCCCGCGCGCTTCCGCCGTGCGCGCCTGCTCGTCGTGGGCTGCGGCGACGTCGGCCAGCGGGTGCTGCGCCAGCTCGGCGGGCGGCTGCGGGTGATGGTGCTCACATCCTCGCCAGCTCGCGTGCCAGCGCTGCGCGCGGCCGGTGCCGTGCCGCTGGTGGGCGACCTGGACCGGCCCGCCACGCTGCGTCGTCTGGCGGGCCTGGCCCCGCGCGTGCTTCATCTGGCGCCGCCGCCGCGCGAGTCGGGTGCAGGTGACGACCGCGACACCCGCACCCGCGCCTTGCTGCAGGCACTGGCAAGCCGCGGGGCCGTGGCGGCCCCCGAGATGCTGGTCTACGGCTCCACCACCGGCGTCTATGGCGACTGCGGCGGCGAATGGATCACCGAGACCCGCGCGGTGGCTCCTGCCACTGCGCGCGGTCGCCGGCGCGTCGATGCGGAGCGCGCCGTCCGTGAGGCCGGACGCCGCGGCCTGCGGGCCAGCATCCTGCGCATCCCGGGCATCTACGCGCCCGACCGGCCCTCCGGAACACCGCGCGAGCGCCTTTTGCGCGGCACGCCGGCACTGCGAGAGGAGGACGACGTGTACACCAACCACATCCATGCCGAGGATCTGGCGCGTGCCTGCATCGCCGCGCTCTTCCGGGGCCGGCCGCAGCGCGTCTACCACGCGAGCGACGACACCCAGTTGCGCATGGGCGAGTATTTCGACCTGGCGGCCGACCTCTATGGCCTGCCGCGGCCACCCCGGCTGTCGCGCGCCGAAGCGGCCGCGCGGCTGTCGCCCATGCAGATGAGCTTCATGGCCGAATCGCGGCGACTGCACAACCGCCGGCTCAAGAAGGAGTTGCGCATGCGGCTGGCGTGGCCGACGGTTCACACCGGCCTCGCCAGCTGAGCGCCACGTCCGCGCTCGAACGGCGGGCGGGTGGCCGAGGCGCGGGGTGCTGGTGCCTCAGCCGCGCGCAGCCACATGCCCGTAACAGGCCTTGAGCTTCTCCCAGTCGTAGAAGTGCTGCGTGCCTGCTGCACGCGCGCCGTCGCAGTCCGCCTTGAAGTCGGTCTCGCGCTCGTTGTAGAGCATCTTCACCAGCAGCGCACCGGCGCTGTTGCGGTAGACGTCCCACTGCATGTTGGCGGCCATGGGCGAGACGTAGTCGCCGCGCCAGGGGTTGCCCGCCCAGCTGTAGGTCTGCGCTACCGGCACTTGCTGCAGCACGTTCTTCATGCCCATGCGCGAGGCGAAGGGGATCATGATCTCGGCATGCGCGAAGCGCAGCTTGGCCGCATGCGACAGGTCGCCGCGTGCGAGGGCATCCACCTCGTTGAACAGGTCGTCCACCAGGATCTGCGCCATCTTGTAGGTCGCCGCGCCCTTCTCGGTGATGCCGGGGCCCTTGTCGTAGAAGTCGGAGGTGTCGTTGGCCTCGGCAAAGAACTTCGCCTGCTCCACCGGCATGTAGGGGGTGAAGTCCACGCCCGCCTCGGCCTTCATGGCAGGGGCGATGACGTACAGCTCGTACAGCAGCGCGCCGGCGTCGCCCGGCGTGGTGATGGTGGTCTTGCCATCGCCCGACAGCGTGCTGCTGAACTTGCCGTCGCTGCTGGTGTAGGTGTAGCTGCCGGTGTTGGCGAAGCTGTAGCTGCCGTTGTCGATCTTGTCGACGAAAGCGGGTGTGAACAGGCGCAGCAGCAGGGTGCGGCCGGCCGCGCGAGCGGCGCTGCTGGTGAACAGGCCCGCCTGTTTGGCCAGCAGGTCGGCATCGGCGGACTTGTACTTCTGGTAGGCCTGGCTGTCCTGGTAGGTGGCGTAGCGCGCGTCGGCCGTATTGGTGACCAGGTCGGTGGCCTTCACCAACTTGTGGAAGTACAGCAGGAAGCGGTCGGTGCCGGCCGGCTGGGCGACCGCGCTGCCCGTGTCGGGGTAGGGCGCCGGTGCCGGCGGATAGCTGACCAGGCCGGCCAGCGCGGGCTGCGCGGCCTTGAGCGACTGCACGAAGAAATTGCCGCTGTCCACGGCGCGGTCCACGCCCGAGGTCACGGTGACGATCTGGCGCGGCGCGCTGCCGGCCGCCTCGCCCACCTGCTTCCAGAGTGCGCTCTGCCGCTGCAGCATCCGCCTGGCGAGCAGCGTGTGTTCCTGGATGCCTACCTGTGTTTCGTTGCCATAGCCGGGCGTGGAAATGCCGGCCACGCCATAACCCAGCAGGAAGTTGGCCTTCATGATCGCCAGCACATCCGCACCCAACTGCTGACCCAATGGCGTCAGCGCGCCGTCGGCCTGCGCCTTCGCCCACATGTTGTAGACGGCCAGGTCGTACTTGAGGCTGGACAGCCCGCGGGAGCCGTGGCGGGCCACCAGTTGCACCGCGACTGGGCTGAAGCCGGCCGGGGGCGCCTCGTAGGTGCTGACGTCCTGCTGGGGACGGTATGGCGCCTTGGTCTGGTAGTAGCGATCGGTGAGGGCCGCGGCGGCCAAGGTGGTGCGCAGGTCGGCGTTGCTGTCCGCGTCGATCAGTGCGCGGCGGATGCGGGCCAGGGTCTCGTCGGAACCGGCCTTCAACGCCGCCTGGTCGGTGGCGTCGGCCTCGCGATTGAAGTCGGTCAGCAGTTTGGCGGCGGGCACGCCTGCGGCCAGCGCGACCTTCGTCACGGCGGCCTGGAAGGTCAGGCCACCTTCCATCTCGGCGGAAACGGCCGTGGAAAAGGCCGACACCACGCCCGGTGCTTCTTTGGGTGCGCGCAGCACCAGCCGCTGCGTGACGGGACGCGCCGTCCCCGCTGCCGGATCGAATTCGATGGCTTCGGTGCCGATCTCGGCCACCAGGGCACCGGCCGTGCCTTGCAGCGTGAAGCGGCCGTCGTCACCTGTGCGGGCCGAAGGCTCTCCGGCGTCGCAACGCAGGTTGGCGTTGCTGTCGATGCATACCCGCGCATTGCGGAAGTAGCTGCCGACAACCATGCCGCTGACGCTGCCGGCGGCCGCATTGCCCGTGTTGCCGGTGCCCGCAGCGGTTCCGGTTCCGGGAGAAGAGGCCGCAGCGGACGCGGCCCCATTGCCGCTGCCCGGCAGGGCGGCGCCGTTGTGGCCGCCACCGCAGGCGGCGAGCAGCAGGGCGAGGGTCGAGGCCGCGCCCGCGGCCAGAGGATGGAGACGCATGTTGTCGTGCCTTGTGGCGTCCGGGATGGGAAGCCGACCTTAGGCAGCGTCGGTGACATGCCGGTGACGTGCGCCGGCCGAGGCGTCTTCAGCCCGAGCCGGACGTGAGCCGCGGGCAAGGCGCTCAGTGGCGTGGGAGCGTGGCCAGCGCCGCCAGTGCCTCGCCGTCCGTCCGGTACTGCACGAACATCGGCCCTGGTGTCAGCAGCCCTGCACGGTCCAGCACCTGCTGCGCGGGCAGCTTCAGTCCCGACAGGTGCAGCATCACGCCCTGGCCTTCCAGCAGCCGACGGATGTTGCCGAAGACCTCGGCGCCGGTCAGGTCCACGCGGTTGATCGGCTGCGCGAACAGGCACACGCGGCGCAGACCTGGCTGCCGGGCGAGCGCCTCGGTGATGTGGCGTTCCAGCGTGCTGGCCGAGGCGAAGTCCAGCTCCGCATCCATGCGCAAGGCATAGAGGTCCGGCGCCAGCGGCGGCAACTGCCAGAGGTGGCGGTCGCGCAGGCTGCCGTCGGGATGCAGTCCCACCTCGATGATGCGCGGATGCAGGTGGCGGTACATGTAGTGCGACAGCGCCGCCAGCAGTCCGCCCAGCACGCCCCAGTAGATGGACGGCGCCGTCGCGATGGTCAGAACGAAAGTGCCGAAGGCGATGCCGGCCTCGATGCGCGAGATGCGCCACAGCTGCACGAAGGAACGCGGCTTGAGCAGCCCGATGGTGGCCGTCGCCACGATGGCCGCCAGCACGGCCTGCGGCACGTGATAGAGCAGCGGCATGGCCCACAGCAGCGCCACCGCCACCACCGCCACGTTGAACAGCGTGGCCCATTGCGTCTGCGCGCCGGCGTACAGCGTGATGGCCGAGCGCGAGAAGGACGAGCTGGTCGGAAAGCTGCCGGTGAAACCGGAGGCCACCTTGGCCAGGCCCTGGCCGATCAGATCCTGGTTCTCGTTCCAGAGCTTGCCCGCGCGGGCGTTGTCCACCTTGGCGCTGGAGGCCGTCTCCAGAAAGCTCACCAGCGTGATCAGAAAGGCCGGCAGCAGCAGCGTGCCCAGTTCGTGCCAGCCCAGCGCCTGTGGCAGGTAGAAGTCGGGCAGGCCGCCCGGCAGTTGGCCGACCACGGCGCCACCGCCCAGCGCATAGCCCAGCAGCGCACTGATCAGGGCGGTGCCGGCCACCAGCAGCATGGTGGTCGGCATGCGCGGCGACAGGCGCTTGCCGAAGAACAGCAGCGCCATGCTGCCCAGCCCGAAGCCGATGGCGATGAAGTCCGGTGGCGGCCCCTGCACCACCTGCAGCGGCGTGCGGCCGGTGTAGCCCAGCAGAGCCGGCAGTTGCGACAGCGTGATCAGCACCGCCGCACCCTGGGTGAAGCCCATCAGCACCGGGGAATTGACGAGCCGCAGCAGCCAGCCGAAGCGCGCTGCGCCCAGCAGGATCTGCATCGCGCCCGACAGCAGGGTGAGCCACACCGCCAGCGACACCCATTCGGCGCTGCCCGGCACGGCCATGGGCGCCAGGGTCGCGCCCACGAGCAGGCTGGTCAGCGCGGTGGGCCCCACCGACAGCCGTGCCGACGAGCTGAACAGCACCGCGATCAGCGCCGGCAGCAGGGCCGCATAGATGCCCGTGACCAGCGGCATGCCGGCCAGCGCCGCATAGGCCACGCCCTGGGGGATCACCATCAGGGCCACCGTGATGCCCGCCAGCGCCTCGCTGACCAGCAGACCGCGCGTGGGGCGGGGCCAGTTCAGGAAGGGCAGCCACTGCCTCAGGACGCGGGCCCGGACCGTGGGTTGGGAAGCTGACGAGAGGGAGTCGGGGAGGTCGGGATCGGCAGGTGCAGTCATGAAGCGGGCGCCGTGCTCAGGCGACGGTGGCGCGCGATTGTCCGCCCACTGGCCTGCAGATCGGCGTCATTCGGGTGCCGGCCGCGCCACCTGCGCCGCGCGGCTGCTCAGGGCGCCGTGCAGCTGTCGTCGAGTCCGGCCACGCCGGCCAGCTTGCGCCAGCTGGAGCGCTGTTCCAGGCAGCTCTTCTGCCGGGCCTGCGCCGCTTGGGCCTGTGCCTGCTGGGCGGCCTGTGCGCGCTGCGCCTGCAACTGCGCCACGCGCTCCTTGATGCGGGGCATGGCGGCCAGGGCCGCCTTCTCGCCTTCGAGGATGGCATTGGCCCGCTGGGTGAAGTCGGCGGCGCCAATGTCCAGCACCGCCGGCCGGATGGTCACGTCCGCCCGGGCCAGCTCGGCGTGGCCCAGCTTCTGGCCCATGATGGCGATGGACTGGCCCACGGTGCCCAGCAGGTCGCCCGGCGCACGGCCGCGGGCCTTGCTGGAGATGTCGACCGCGATCACGACATCCGCGCCCAACTGTCGCGCCGCGTCCACGGGCACCGGGCTGACCACGCCGCCGTCGACATAGTGGTACTTGCCGATGGCCAACGGCTGGAACACGCCCGGCACGCTGCTGGACGCGCGCACCGCCTGCCCGGTGTTGCCGCGCGCGAACACGGTGCGCTCGCCGTCCTCCAGCCGCGTGGCCACGGCCACGAAGGGCTTGGCCAACTGCTCCAGGGGCTTGTTGTGAACCTGGGCGTTGACGTAGTCCTCCAGCTTCTGGCCCAGCACCAGGCCGCCGGACGAGAACTGCAGGTCGCGGATGCTGGCCTCGTCGAGCGCGACGGCCTTCTGCTGCAGCTCGAAGGCGTTCATGCCGCTGGCATACAGGGCGCCGACCACGCTGCCTGCGCTGGTGCCGGCCACCACGGCGGGTGCGAGGCCGTTGGCCTCCAGCATCTTGATCACGCCGATGTGCGCGAAGCCCTTGGCCGCGCCGCCGCCGAGGGCGATGCCGATGCGGATCGGGACGGGAGCGCCGCTGCCGGCGGGTGCGGGAGAGGCTGTGGCGCTGGGCGCGGCGCTTGCCGCGGCTGCGGGTGTGCGGGGCGCGCTGTCGCAGCCGGCGAGTACCGCGAGGCCGAGGGCGGCGATGGGCCACCACGCGCGGATGCCGGCGCGGCGGGGAAGGGAAGGGGGAAGTCCTGCTGTCATCGGAAGGGACGGAGTGTGACAGCGGCGAAAAGTGCCCGGCCCGCGCGCGCGTGGCCGGATCGCTGGGCATTCCTTCCTGTGCCCTACCGAATAGCGGGGGAGGGACTCACCGTCAGCCCGCGATGTGCCGCGCCACGGCCTCGCCCAGCTCCGTCGTGCTGGCCTGCCCGCCCAGATCCGGCGTGCGCGGTCCTTCGCGCAGCACCGCCTCGATGGCCGCCAGGATGGCGTCGTGGGCCTGCCGGCAGGAGCCTTCGCCCCGACCCAGGAAGTCCAGCATCATCGCGCCCGACCAGATCATGGCGATCGGGTTGGCGATGTTCTTGCCGTAGATGTCCGGCGCCGAGCCGTGCACCGGCTCGAACAGCGAGGGGAAGGTGCGGTCCGGGTTCAGGTTGCCCGAGGGCGCCAGGCCGATGGTGCCGGTGGTCGCCGGGCCCAGGTCGGACAGGATGTCGCCGAACAGGTTGGTGGCCGCCACTACGTCGAAGCGGCCCGGCTGCAGCACGAAGCGCGCGGACAGGATGTCGATGTGCTGCTTGTCCAGCGCCACGTCCGGGTAGGCCGTCTTGACCTCGTCGGCCTGCTTGTCCCACCAGGGCATGCTGATGGCGATGCCGTTGCTCTTTGTGGCCAGCGTGACGTGCTTGCGCGGCCGCGACTGCGCCAGCTCGAAGGCGAACTTCAGCAGCCGCTGCGCGCCGACGCGCGAGTACACCGACTCCTGGATCACCATCTCGCGCTCCGTGCCCTCGTACATCACGCCGCCCAGCGAGGTGTACTCGCCCTCTGTGTTCTCGCGCACCACGAAGTAGTCGATGTCGCCCGGCTTGCGGCCGGCCAGCGGACAGGGCACGCCCTCGAACAGGCGCACCGGGCGCAGGTTGACGTACTGGTCGAACTCGCGGCGGAACTTCAGCAGCGAGCCCCACAGCGACACATGGTCCGGCACGGTGGCCGGCCAGCCCACGGCGCCGAAGAACAGGGCGTCCATGCCCTGGAGCTGAGCCTTCCAGTCGTCCGGCATCATCTTTCCGTGGGCCGCGTAGTAGTCGCAGCTGGCCCATTCGAAGTGGCTGTACTCGATGGCGATGCCGAAGCGCTTGGCGGCGGCGTCCAGGGCGCGCAGGCCTTCGGGCATGACTTCCTTGCCGATGCCATCGCCGGGCAGGATGGCGATGCGGAAGGGGCGGGTTGGGGTGGCTGCGGACATGTGGGTCTCCGGGGACGAAAAGCAAAGAAACGGCGCAATGCGAAATACCGTTCGGGCTGTCGAAGCCTGGGCACGAGCCCTTCGACAAGCTCAGGGCGAACGGGTCAATTGACGGGCATCGAAGGAAGAGTGCGCATTCTCGTTGAACACGCTATCCATACAATCCCGCTTCCGTGAAGACATTGGCCACGAATCGTGAGCAATATTCCCGCCAACGACGACCTGCGCGTCTTTCTCATCGTGGCCCGTCAGTCCAGCTTTGCGGCGGCGGCCGAGCAACTGGGCGTCTCGACGGCCTACGTCAGCAAACGCATCCGCGTGCTGGAAGAGACGCTGGGCGTGCGCTTGCTGCATCGCACGACGCGGCGGGTGAGCGTGACCGACCAGGGCGAGCGCGTCTTCCACTGGGCGCAGCGCGTGCTCGACGACGTGGAGCAGCTGATGCAGGAGGTGGCCGTCACCCGCGGCGAGCCGCGGGGCCTGCTGCGCATCAGCAGCAGCTTCGGCTTCGGACGACGGGTGGTGGCGCCGATGCTGTCGGCGATGGCGTGCCGCCATCCGGGCCTGCAGGTGCGGCTGGAAGTGCTGGACCGGCTGGTGGACGTCGCCGCCGATGGCTATGACGTGGACGTGCGCGTGGGCGACGAGATCGCGCCGCACCTCATCGCCCGGCGGCTGGCGTCCAACCACCGCGTGCTGTGCGCCGCGCCCGCCTACCTGGCCCGGCGTGAAGCGCCGCGCACCTTGCAGGACCTGGCCAGCCACGACTGCCTGGTGATCAAGGAGCGCGACCATCCTTTCGGCGTCTGGCGGCTGCGTGCCGGTGCCCAGGAGGAGGCGGTGAAGGTCACCGGCCCGCTGTCGTCCAACCACGGCGAGGTCGCGGTGCAGTGGGCGGTGGACGGCCACGGCGTGGTGCTGCGCTCGCTGTGGGATGTGGCACCGCTGCTGGCCGACGGTCAACTGGTGCAGCTGCTGCCCGAATGGCGGCAGGAGGCCAACATCTGGGCCGTCTACCCCGAGCGCCTGGCCAGCTCGGCCAAGGTGCGGGTCTGCGTCGAGTACCTGATCGAGGCTTTCGCTGAGGTCAGCGCCGCCGATGCTGGAAGGCCGTCGGCGACTTCCCGGTCGCCTGCTTGAACATGGCGCAGAAGGCGCTGTCTGTGGCATAGCCGCAGGCGTCGGCCACCTGGCTCACGGCCATGCCGCGGGCCAGCAGCGGCAGTGCATGGGCCAGCACCGCCTGCTGGCGCCAGGCCTGCCAGCTCATGCCCAGCTGGTCGCGGAACAGGCGCGCGACGGTGCGCTCGCTGGCGCCGATGCCGCGGGCGCGCTCGGCCAGCGTGGCGCGGTCGTCGGGCGCGCGCAGCACCGCCTCGCACAGCTGGCGCAGGCGCTTGTCCTGCGGAAGCGGCACGTCGATGCGGATCTGCTGGGCGCGCTCCAGCTCGTCCACCAGCAACGGGGCGATCCAGCGCTCGCGTTGCGGCGACGCGGGGTCGGCGGGCGGCAGGCCGTCGGGCGTGGTGTCCAGCGCCAGCATCAGGGCGCGCAGCAGCGGGCTGATCTCCAGCACCTCGCAGCGCGCCCAGTCCGGGCCCAGCCAGCGGTGCAGGTAGACGGTACGCAGCTCGGCATCTTCAACCAGCGTGATGCTGTGCGGCACGTCCGCCGGCACCCAGAGCGCACGCGAGGGCGGGATGATGTAGCTGCCATCCCGCGTCGAGAGGCGGATCACGCCGCGGGTGGAGAAGGTGAGCTGTGGCCAGGGATGGGTGTGGGGCTCGACCTGGGTGTCTGCCGAAAGGAAATGTTCCTTGGCCCGCAGCGGCCGCACCGCATCGGGCGCGTAGAGGTGCGGCGTGAGCGGGCCCACGCTGTGCGCGGGGGCGGCTGCCGATGGCGCCGGGGCCGCGTGCGGTGCTGCGGGTGCCGGCCGCGGCAGCAAAGGGGCCCGCGCGGCGGGCGCTTCGGCAGGCGGTGCAAGGTCTGGCATGTTCTCGACAGAGGTTGGCAGGGTATCGGCATTCTGCCGTTTTCCGCCGCCTACCATGGCGGGGCGCTGCGGGGTCCGGGTCGGGCAACGCAGCCGCTTCCTCCAACGACAAGAAATCCGTCTGTTGCGTCCCCCGGGACGCACGGCCCGCTGCCATGACCACTGCTTCCTCGTCGCCCTCCGGCGGCTCAACGTCCCTGCGCTCCGACGCCACCCTCATTGGCCTGGTGGGCCTGGCGCATGCCATCAGCCATTTCAGCCAGTTGATCCTGCCGCCGCTCTTCCCCTGGCTGAAGGACGCCTTCGGCGTCAGCTACACCGAGCTGGGTGCGGTGCTGACCGTGTTCTTCGTCACTTCCTGCGCGGTACAGGCGGGCTCTGGCTTCATCGTCGACAAGCTGGGGCCGCGGCCGGTGCTCTTCGTGGGGCTCGGCTGCTTGGGGCTGGCGGCCTTCGGGTACGCCATGGCGCCCAATTACTGGGGCCTGGTCGGGAGCGCCGTTGTGGCGGGCGTGGGCAATGGCGTCTTCCACCCCGTCGACTACACCCTGTTCAACCGCAAGGTGGCGCCCACCCGCCTGGGCCATGCCTACAGCGTGCACGGCATCACCGGCAGCCTGGGCTGGGCGCTGGCGCCGGCCTTCGTGGTGCCGCTGGCCATCGCCTTCTCCTGGCGCGTGGCGCTGGCCAGCGCCGGTGCCCTGGCCCTGACGGTGCTGGTGGTGCTGTGGTTCGGCCGCGCCGCGCTGGCGCTGGACGTCAAGACGGTGCAGAAGGCCACGGGCCAGGGCCCGGGTACCGAGGGCGCGTTCGCCTTCCTGCGCATCCCGGCGGTCTGGATGTGCTTCGGCTTCTTCTTTTTCTACGCCATGGTCATCAGCGTGGTGCAGACCTTCGCGCCGCAGGCCGCCGGCCGGCTGCACGAGGTGCCGGTGGCGCTGGTGGCCATCTGCGTGACGGTCTACATGGTGGCCAGTTCGGTGGGCATGGTGCTGGGCGGCTTCCTGGCCTCGGACCCGACGCGCTGCGAGCGCATCGTGGGGGCAGGCTTCGGCATCGCCGCGGTGCTGGCTCTGGTGCTGGGCCTGGCGAGCTTTCCGCCCGCGGTGGTGCCGGTGCTGTTCGGCGCCATGGGCTTCGCCTCGGGCATTGCCGGCCCCTCGCGCGACCTGATCGTCAAGCGCTCCACGCCGGCCAATGCCAGCGGGCGTGTCTATGGCGTGGTGTATGCCGGCCTGGACATCGGCCAGGCCGTGGCGCCGCTGATCTTCGGGCGCCTGATGGACGCCGGCCAGTACACGAGCGTGATCCTGGGTCTGGCGCTGGTTCAGGCGGTGCTGATCGCCAGTGCCTTCAATGTGCGCCGGGCGCGGCGCGAGCTGCTGACGCCGGCTTCGGCCTGAGCGAAGCGCGCCGGCCAGCCGCAGCGGTGCCTTCCAAGGGGCGCGCAGCGAGTCCGGCCCGGCGATCAGCGGCTGCCTCATCCACGCAGCATCGCCCGCGTGTTGCGCAAGGTGCCGCAGGTGGGGTTGGAACAGATCGTGGTGTCTTGGCTTGGCATGCGGGAACTATTCCCACCATACTGGCCGGATGCGCGGCCGATCTGTCCTGCTTCTGCTGCTTGGGCCTGTGGCGATGGCCGCGATGCTTGCGGTGCCGTCCGCGTGGGCACAGGCGCGCGGCGATGCGGCTGCCGCGGCGGGCTCGATGGTCGCTGCCGAACGGCTCGCGCAGGCCATGGTGCGGCTGGCTGCCCTGCGCACCGACGACCATCTGCTCGACCTCGGCACGGCGGAGGGCCGCGTGGTCGTGGCGGCGGCACAGGCCGGGGCGCGTGCCACCGGCGTCGAGACCGAGCCCGAGCTGCTGAACCGCGCCCGCCAGCGCGCCGCCCAGGCGGGCGTGGCGGACCGGGTCGCGTTCCGGGAGGACGACCTCCTGCGCACGCCCCTCAGCGGCGCCAGCGTCATCGTGATGCACCTTCCGCCCGAGTCGCAGCAGCAGTTGCGTCCCGCCCTGCTGCGCCTGACGCCGGGCACGCGGGTCATCTCCGACACCGACGGGCTGCCCGGCTGGCCGGCCGAGCAGGCGCAGACCGTGGAGCTGCCCGACCGCAGTCCTGGCCGGCTGCGGACGCAGCGCATCTATCTCTGGCGCGTACCGGCACCGGTCGATGGCGAATGGTGCGCGCCGGGCGGCATCCAGCTGAGCTTTCGTCAGTCGATGCTGGACTACCAGGCCACGTTGTCCCGCAGTGCCGGCACTCAGTTGCAGTGGCGCGGCCGCATCGAAGGTGCCAGCCTGCCGCCACCGGTCGGTGGTGCGCTTCGGCCCTGGCTGATCTGGATCGAGGGCGAGCTGCAGGTGCGGCGCGGCATCCCGGAGCTGCCGGACGGCATCCGCCTCGTTCGCCGGCCCGCCGCCGGTTGCCCGTCCTGACCCGGTCCAGGCCGGCTTGACCCGGCTCGGAAACACATGAGAAGCATGTCGGGAGCCTGCGCGCAGCACCAGCCCGGACAATGCGGCCCATGAGTTCCCGCTACTGGTTGATGAAGTCGGAGCCCGACGAATGCTCCATCGATGACGCCCTGGCCGCGCCTTCGCAGACCGTGCCCTGGACGGGCGTGCGCAACTACCAGGCGCGCAACTTCATGCGCGATGCGATGCAGGTGGGCGATGGCGTGCTCTTCTACCACTCCAGCTGTCCGCAGCCGGGTGTGGCCGGCATCGCCCGCGTGGCCTCGGGCGTGCGGCCCGACCCGACGCAGTTCGATGCGGCCTCGCCGTATTACGACGGGGCCTCCAAGCCCGAGGCGCCGCGCTGGCTGCTGCTGGACGTACAGGCCCTGCGCAAGACGCGGCTGCTGGGCCTGCCCGAGCTGCGCGCCGAGCCGGCACTTGCCGACATGCTGCTGCTGCGAAAGGGAAACCGGCTGTCGATCACGCCAGTGACGCCGCCCGAGTGGGCCGCCGTGCTGGCCCTGGCGGACCGCTGAATCGACGGCAGGTCCGGCCCTTCGTCGAGGCCGGTCCTCGATGCGGCGTCCTCACGCGGCGAGCAAGGCGTCCAGCCGGGACAGGCCGGCGATGGTCTTCACACAGGCCTCGGCGGCCTCGGTGCCCTTGACCGCGAAATGGCGATGGAAGTACTTGCGGTGCTCGATGTGCTCATGGAAGTGGTGCGGCGTGAGCACGGCCGAGATCATCGGCACCTCGGTCTCCAGCTGCACCTGCATCAGCGACTCGACCACCGTGCTGGCGACGAACTCGTGGCGGTAGATGCCGCCGTCGACCACCAACGCGCAGCACACCACGGCCGCATAGCGGCCGCTGCGGGCGAGCCGCTTGGCATGCAACGGGATCTCGAAGGCGCCGGGCACGTCGAAGATGTCGATCTGCGAGGCGGGCACGCCCAGGCGTTCCATCTCGGCGAGGAAGGCGTCGCGCGCCTGGTGGACGATGTCCGCATGCCACTGGGCCTCGACCAGCGCGATGCGCCGGTCGCCCAGGGCGGGCAGGATCTGGAGGGGAAGGTCGTTGAGCTGACTCATGGTGTTGCCTTTGAACAAAGGGTGGGCCTGAATCAGGGCATCGAGAACACGCACGAAAAGCCGCGCCCGACCCGCAAGCCGCGCGCGGCATGACGCCGCACGCGACCAGGAGCCTGGCCGCATCTCGCGCTCTCTTTCATCCGGACTGTGACCGTCGGCTTCGGAATCGCACCGAAATCTGCTGACCCCGCCACCACGGCCCGTCAAGGCTGCAGCGGCGGGCGCTCGCGGGCTCGTGCGGAAGTCGCCTTCCACCATGACCGCCGGTAGGGAATTTCACCCTGCCCTGAGAACGCTTGGCGGCCACCCGGAGGCGGCCGCGGGCGGATTCTAGGAGCGGGTCAAAGCCCTTGCTGTCGCCTTCATTCCGCCTGCGCCTCCAGCGTGCGCACCGGCTGGCGATTGCGCTCGCTGCGGATCACCTGCAGGCCCGAGCCCACCAGCAGCGCGATGCCGGCCCAGCCCCAGGCATTGGGCACGTCGCCCCAGACGGCATAGCCCAGTCCCACGGCGAAGAGCAGGGCCGAATAGCGAAAGGGCGCGGTGAGCGACACCTCGCCCTGGCGCATGCACTGGATCAGCAGGAAGTAGGCGGTGGCCAGGAAGGCGGAGGACAGCGCCAGCAGCCCGAGTTGCCCGGCCGTGGCCGGCTGCCAGCCCTCGGCCACCGACATCGCGCCCGCCAGCAGCGTAACGGCCAATGCGGTGGAAAGCGTGACCACGATGGAGGGAATGGCCGGATCCAACCCCCGCGTGAGCAGGTCGCGCGTGGCATGGAACAGCGTGGCGGCCAGGCACAGCAGCGCCCAGGCATTGAAGCCGTCGCCGCGCGGCTGCACCACCAGCAGCACGCCGAGGAAGCCGATCCCCACGGCCCACCAGCGCGCCGCGCCGGGCCGCTCGCGAAGGAAGAGGGCGGCGAACACCGTCATGAAGAGCGGTGCCGCGAGGTTGATGGCGGTGGCATTGCCCAGTGGCAATCGAAACAGCGACAGCAGGTACATCACGGTCGCGCAGGCATCCACGCTGGCGCGCAGCAGCACGCGCGGATGGCGCAGCGCGCCCAGGCGTCGGTGCTCGCCCAGCACCACCGCCACGGCCAGCACCAGCAAGCTGGCCATCAGCCCGCGCAGGAAGATGAGCTGCCCGGCCGGCAGCCCTTGGCTCACGAACTTGCTGAGAGCGTCGTTGACGACGAAACAGGCCATGGCGCCAAGCATGCAGCCGATGGCGCGTCGGCCGCGGCGGGCCGGATCGGAGGAGAGGAGGGGAGGCACGGAGGTCGAGGGTAACGCGGTCACCGCACCGGACCACGAGAGCCGCAGTGCGCTGGCGCGCCGAGCTCGTCCAGCCTTGCCCGCGCGTAAGCTGCGACCCCCGTTCTGCCGGGGCCTCGAATCCGTTCGCCCTGAGCCCCGTCGAAGGGCAGACGGCGCGCAACCTCACACCACGCTGCGATGCCGCTCGATGCAGGTGCGCAGCGTCTCTTCCCCGTCGCGCTGCCACCAGTCCTGCGTGGAGAAGATCTCCACCTCGCAGTGCCCCGCATAGCCTGCCGCCTCGACCCAGCCGCGCAGTTGGCGCAGCTCGATGACCCCGTCGCCCATCATCCCGCGGTCGTTGAGCAGGTCGCGCGTGGGCGTGAGCCAGTCGCACACGTGGTAGGCCAGCAGGCGCTCGCGGCCGGCGCGGGCGGTCTGGGCTTCGAGCTTCGGGTCCCACCAGCAGTGGTAGGCATCGAGGGCGACACCCAGCATGCCCGTGCGGTCCGGGTCGAGCGCGTCGCACAGGTCCAGCGCCTGCTCCAGCGTGTTGACGCAGGCCCGTTCCGCGGCCTGCATGGGATGCAGCGGCTCGATGGCCAGCGGCATGCCGACGCTGCGGGCGTACTCCAGCGAGGCCGCGATGCCATCGCGCACCTCGCTGCGGGCGCGGGCAATGTTCTTGTGGATCGGCTTGCCTTCCAGGGCACCGGGCAACGCGCCGACCACCAGCACCAGGCAGGGCGCATCCAGCGCCTTGGCCTCGTCGATGGCGCGGCGGTTGTCGTCCAGTGCGGCGCGCAGGCCGGCCGCGTCGGCGGCAGGATAGAAGCCGCCGCGGCAGTAGCCGGACAGCTGCATGTCCAGCGCGCGCAATTGGCGCGCCACCGCGTCCAGACCGGCAGCGGCCACCTGGTCGCGCCAGGGGCTGATGGCGCGGATGCCGTGCTCGGCGCACTGGTCGATGATGCGCGCCAGCGGCACTTCGGCGCCGCGCTGGCGGCGGATCGTGGCGGTGTTGATCGACAGCCAGCGGCTGTCCTGCGACAGGTCGCGCATCAGCCCTCCACCCCGTGCGTGGCCAGCAGCGCCTTCATGCGCCGCACCGCCAGGTCCGGGTCGGCCAGCAGGTGCGCGGCGTCGGCCAGGCGGAACAGCTCGGCCAGGTGCGGCAGCGAGCGCGTGCTCTGCTGCCCGCCCACCATGGTGAAGTGCGACTGATGTCCATTGAGCCAGGCCATGAAGACCACGCCCGTCTTGTAGAAGCGCGTGGGCGCCCGGAAGATGTGGCGCGACAGCGGCACCGTCGGCGTCAGGATCTCGTGGAAGCGCGCCGTGTCGCCCTGCGCCAGCGCCGCCAGCGCCGCGCTCGCTGCCGGAGCGATGGCGTCGAAGATGCCCAGCAGCGCATCGCTCTTGCCGTGCGTCGGTTCCGTGCCGGCGCCGTCACCGGCGATCAGCTCGGCATAGTTGAAGTCGTCGCCGGTGTACATGCGCACGCCCGGCGGCAGCTGGCGGCGCATGGCGATCTCCTTGTCCTTGTCGAGCAGCGAGATCTTGATGCCGTCCACCTTGTGCGGATGCGCGGCGATGATGCCCAGGGCCGTGTCCATGGCGGCGTCCACGTCGGTGGTGCCCCAGTAGCCGGCCAGCGCCGGGTCGAACATGTCGCCCAGCCAGTGCAGCACCACGGGCTGCCTTGCCTGACTGAGCACTCGGTCGTACACGCGCTCGTAGTCGGCCGGGCTCTGCGCCACGCGGGCCAGGGCGCGGCTGGCCATCACGATCAGCTTGCCGCCCAGGGCCTCGATGGCGGCCATCTGCGTCTCGTAGCCGCGGATCACGTCGTCCACGCTGCGCACCTCGGCGAGGTCCAGGTGATCGGTGCCGCAGCCCGAGGCGAGGAAGGCGCCCGGCACGTCGCGCGCGGCGTCGATGGAGCGGCGGATGAGTTCCAGCGAAGTGGGCCAGTCCAGGCCCATGCCGCGCTGGGCCGTGTCCATGGCTTCCGCCACGCCCAGCCCCAGCGACCACAGGTGGCGGCGGTAGGCCAGCGTGGCGTCCCAGTCCACGGCGCATTGCAGCCAGGGGTCGATGGCCGCCAGCGGGTCGGCCACCACGTGGGCGGCCGAGTAGGCGATGCGGTCGAAGGGCGCGCCGGGCTGCGGCTGCACCGGCGTGGCGCCGCTGAGCGTGTAGGGGGCCAGGTGGCCGGCGGCGTCGGGCAGGCGAAGGGTCAGGGCCATGGCGTGTTCCTCGGTTCAGCGGCCATCAGACCTTGAGCGGCGGCACGTCGATCCAGCGCCGCTCCTTCCAGGAGTCGAGCGCGGCCTCCACCAGCTGCACGCCCTTGGCGCCTTCGGGCAGCGTCCACTTGTAGGGCGCGTCCTCGACCACGTGGCGGATGAAGTGTTCCCACTGGATCTTGAAGCCGTTGTCATAGGTCTCGACGTCCGGGATCTCTTGCCACTGGTCGAAGAAGTTCATCGTCTGCTTGATGTCGGGGTTCCACACCGGCCGCGGCGTGGCCACGCGCGACTGGGCGCGGCAGCTCTGCAGACCGGCGACGGCCGAGCCCTCGGTGCCATCGACATGGAAGGTCACCAGGTCGTCGCGGCGCACGCGCGTGACCCAGCTCATGTTGATCTGCGCGATCACCGGCTCGCCGTTGTGGCCGGTGAGCTGGCAGGTGGCGTAGGCGGCGTCGTCGGCGGTGGCCTCGTAGGGTTTGCCGGCCTCGTCCCAGCGCTTCGGGATGTGCGTGGTGCCCAGGCAGCTGACCGACTTCACCTCGCCGAAGAGGTTGTCGAGCACATAGCGCCAGTGGCACATCATGTCCAGGATCATTCCGCCGCCGTCTTCCTTGCGGTAGTTCCAGCTGGGGCGCTGGATCGGCTGCAGGTCGCCTTCGAACACCCAGTAGCCGAACTCCAGCCGCACCGACAGCATGCGGCCGAAGAAGCCGGCGCGGCGCAGCATGTCCAGCTTGCGCAGGCCGGGCAGGAAGAGCTTGTCCTGCACGGCGCCGTGCTTGATGCCTTTGGTGCGACCGGCCTCGTCGGCCAGGCGCGCGATCTCCACCGCCTCGTTGAGGTTGGTGGCGATGGGCTTCTCGCAGTACACGTGCTTGCCGCCGCGGATGGCCTTGGCCAGCAGCTGGGGGCGCATCTGCGTGGTGCCTGCGTCGAAGAAGACGGTGTCGTCCGCGTTGGCGAGCGCCGCATCCAGGTCGGTGCCCCAGCGCTCGATCCCATGGGCGCGGGCCAGCGCCGCGATCTTGTCGGCGTTGCGGCCGATGAGGATGGGGTCGGGCATCACGCGGTCGCCGTTGGCGAGTTGGACGCCGCCCTGCGCGCGGATGGCGCAGATGGAGCGGATCAGGTGCTGGTTCATGCCCATGCGTCCGGTGACGCCGTGCATGATCAGTCCGAGTCGTTGTGTGGCCATGGAAGGCTCCTCTCTAGAAATGGCAGTGGGAAGGTGCGGCTCAGACCATCGACGGGGCGTGATCGAGCGGTGCCAGGTGATCGAAGTGGGGCAGCGCGCCGGTGGCAAAGCCAGGCTGGGCGAACAGCGAGTCCAGCGCGATGGCGCCCTTGCGGATCGCCAGCCGGGGGCGGCCGGCGCTGCATTCGTACAAATCGGGATGGGCCGTGGCAAAGGCCTGGGCTTCGGCAGCCGGTGCGGTGCCGAAACCATCCACATAGTGGTGGCCGTTGCGCTCCGCATGCGTGAGGCCGAGCAGGGCGGCCCAGGCCAGGTCCTGCTGCACGGACAGGCCCGCCTGACAGGTCAGGTCTTCGGCGGACAGAAACGGCGGCGTGCCCTGGTCGCTCGCCTGAAGCTCGCAGCGCGCGCGATTGGCCAGCGCCTTCCAGATGCCCTTGCAGCCCTTGCTGGAGATGCCGCCCCAGCCGGCCGCGCGCGCCTGCACGAAGCTGTCCAGCGCGGCATCGCCCTCGTCCAGCAGCAGCGGCGCAGGGAGATGCAGCGCCGCCAAGCTGTCGACGAAGCTGCCGTCGCGCGGCAGCGGCTGCTCCAGGTAGAGCAGCGCCTGCGGCCGCTGCGCCACGCGCGGCAGCGTGCGCAGGCCGTCGGCCAGTTGCGCCAGGCGGTCGATGTCGGCGTATTGCTCGTTGCCGTCGAGCGTGTAGCGGTGCTGCGGGCAGAGGCGGTCCAGCACGGCGAGCACGGCGTCCAGGCGCTCGATGTCGGCCTGCGGGTCGCCTCCCAGCTTGATCTTGAAGAAGCGGTGGCCATAGCGGCGGATCACCGCGGGCAGGGTGATGGGCAGTGCCCCGGCGTCCGGCTCGGCCGGCTCGTCGCCGAGCGCATCGAGCATGCCGATGGTGTGGCGTGCCTGCAGCGAGGCGGACGGGCGCCGCGTGCGCAGCCAGCCGTTCCAGTCCCAGCCGGCCAGATCGGGCAGCAGGGGCGTGTCGGCCAGGCCCGGCAGGTTGCGCGCCAGGGCCTCGTGCACCGGCAACCCGGCGGCGCGGCACAGGCCGTCCAGCACGGCGCGGTCCAGAACGGCCTGGCCGAAGGTGGTGCTCAGGGCGGTCTCGCCCGCCGATCGGCCTGCAGCGGCCAGCGCGCCGCAGTGCCGCTCGAAGAGGCCGAAGGCGCTGGCCGCCTTGTCGTTCTCGTAGGCTTGCGCGGCACGGGTGAAGGCCGTGGCCAGGTCGGCGATGTTGCGGCTGGCATCGCGCTCCGGGTGCTTGTCGAACCACCGCGGCACCATCATCTCGGCGGCATGGCCGAAGGCGCTGCCGTGGCCGGCCACCTCGACCTCGGCCCGCACGAAGAGCTGCGGGCAGCGGGTGAGCGTGACCTGGCCGAAGCGGAAGGGAAGGCGCAGTCGCATGTCGCGCACGCCGGCCTCCACCCGCCGCACGCGCAGCGGCAGCCCGACGCCGGCCGACGAAGAACCCGCCTCAGTGCGCATCCAGGTGGCCCTGCGCGTAGAAGTGCGCGCGCAGCTGGCGCGCGTAGGCGGCGAAGGCCTCGGCGCCCATCACGTCCAGCGGGCGCGGGCGGGGCAGGTCGATGTCGTAGGTGGCGGCGATGCGGCCGGGCCGCTCGCTCATCACCAGCACCCGGTCGGACAGGAACACCGCCTCCGGGATGCTGTGGGTGATCAGCAGCACCGTCTTGCCCGAGGCCTGCCAGATGCGCTGCAGCTCCAGGTTCATGCGCTCGCGGGTCATGGCGTCCAGCGCGCCGAAGGGCTCGTCCATCAGCAGCACGGGCGGGTCGTGCAGCAGGGCGCGCAGGATGGCCACGCGCTGCTGCATGCCGCCCGAAAGCTGCCACGGGTACTTGTGCTCGAAGCCTTGCAGGCCGGCCATGGCGATCAGCGACTCCGCGCGCTGGCGGGCCGCGGCCATGGGCATGCCGCGGATCTCGGCCTGCAGCAGGATGTTGTCGATCACCCGGCGCCACGGCAGCAGCAACGCGCTCTGGAAGACGATGCCGACGTCGGTCTGCGGTCCGGTCACCGGCTTGCCCGCAAGCCGCAGCTCGCCGCCGGAGATGGGCAGCAGGCCCGCCACCATCTTCATCAGCGTGCTCTTGCCACAGCCCGAAGGCCCCACCACCGAGACGAACTCCCCGGCGCGGATCTGGAAGTCCAGCGGGCGCAGCGTCTCGACCTCGCCTTCGCGGGTGCGGTAGACCTTGCGAACGCCTCGGCCTTCGATCAGCACCTGGCCGGTGCGGGCGCCGGCGGCCAGCGGAACGACGTTGGACGGCACGGCACTCATGGATTCGCCTTCGGGGTGGCCAATGCCGCTCTCATTGCGGCAGGAAGTCGTTGGTGACCCAGTCCTGGGCCTTGCCACGCTGCGCAGCGTCGAGGCCGCCATACTGCACCAGCAGATCGAGCGACTCGTCGATGTCCTTCAT
Source organism: uncultured Pseudacidovorax sp. (assembly GCF_913773995.1). Classification (GTDB taxonomy): domain Bacteria; phylum Pseudomonadota; class Gammaproteobacteria; order Burkholderiales; family Burkholderiaceae_C; genus Xenophilus. The sequence goes on along the minus strand of NZ_CAJYES010000250.1, from coordinate 18,389 downwards.
CGAGGCGCGCAGCGGCCGCAGCTTCTGCGTGTCGGCCGTGTGGTAGAGCGCGGTCGTCAGCTTGATGCCGGTGATCAGCGTGTCGCGCTGGCCGGCCTTGCTGTTGGCCTGCAGCATCGCGTCGATGGCGGCTTCGGGTTCCTTCTCCGTGGCCTCGAATGCGCGGGTGCTGGCGCGCATGAAGCGCCGCACCAGGTCCGCCTTGTTGGTCAGCGTGTCCTTGTTGGCCACGATGCCCGAGCTGATCAGGTTGACGCCGTAGTCGGCGAAGCGGATCACCTGCACCGGCTTCTTCGTCGCGTCCTGCAGCTTCATGTTCTGGTCCATCAGGTAGCCCAGCAGCACGTCGGCCTGCCCGTGGATCACGGCATTGAGCTTGGTCTGGGCATCGCCCGAGACGACCTTGAACTGGCCTTCCTGCAGGCCGGTCTTCTTCAGGAACAGCGGCCAGATCTGGCTCATCGAGTCGCCGGGCGTCATGGCGACCGTCTTGCCGACGATGTCCTTGGGCACCTTGATGTTCTTGTCGGCGAAACCCATCACCGACATGGGACTGACCTGCAGCGCCACGCCCACCGCCTTCACAGGCGCGCCCTTGGTGGCGGCCTTGATCATGGTCGGCACGTCCACGTAGCCGAAGGTGGCGGAGTTGGCCGCCACGGCCTGGATGGAGACGGCCGAGCCGCGGCCTTCCTGGATGTCCAGGTCGATGCCTTCGTCGGCATAGAAGCCGCGCGCCTTGCCGATGAAGAAGGGCGCGTGCTCGCTGTAGACGTACCAGTTCAAGAGCAGCGTGACCTTGTCGCGCTGCTGCGCGAGGGCGGGGGCAGCCAGGCTGGCGGCCAGGGCGGCGGTCGCCGCCGCGCGCAGAAGATGTCGACGCTTCATGTGTTGGGTCTCCTAGGGTGATGCGCAAAGAGTGCGCGTTCGCGTAAGGTGCGGATGGCGGAACGAGCGGGCAGGACGGATTCGTTCACACCTTCTCTTCTCAGGCCGTGGCCTGCAGTTCGTGGCGTTGCGAGGCGTGCCAGGGCATGAGCCAGCGTTCGACCAGCTCCACCGCCAGGAACAGCAGCACGCCCATCATGGAAAGCACCACCAGGGCCGCGAACATGAGGGGCAGGTCGAAGGTGCCCGTGGCGCGCTGCAGCACGAAGCCGATGCCGGAGTTGGCGCCGACGAATTCGCCCACCACCGCGCCGACGACCGCCAGCGTGACCGACACCTTCAGGCCGCTGAAGATGGCCGGCAAGGCATGCGGCAGGCGGAACTTGAGGAAGATCTTGAGCGGATTCGCGCCCATCGAGCGGGCCAGGTCGATCACGTCCGGCTCCACCGACTTGAAGCCCTGCACGGTGGACACGACCACCGGAAAGAAGCCGAGCAGGAAGGCGGCGATGACCTTGGGCACGATGCCGAAGCCGAACCACACGACGAACAGCGGCGCCACCGCCACCTTGGGCACGGACTGTGAGAACACCAGCAGCGGGTAGACGAAGCTCTCGACCGTGCGCGAGTAGGCGATCCACATGGCGATCGGCACGCCGACCACCGCCGAGGCGATGAAGCCACCCAGCGTGGCATAGAGCGTGGGCAGGCTCTGCTGCAGCAGCATGGGCCAGTCGGTCGCCAGCTGCTTGACCACCGCAGCAGGCGGCGGGATCAGGTAGGGGGGGATGGAGAAGACGCGCACGGCCAGGTCCCACAGCACGAGCAGCAGCACGAGCAGCCACACGGGGCGGACGGCGGGGTGGGTGATCCAGCGCTGCAGTTCCATGCGCGAGCGGGCAGGGCGGGTCTGTTCGCCCGAGACGGTCGTGTTCATGGTGTGCCTGGGTCTCACTGCTGGGTCGCCAAGCCGGCGGCCTTGACCACCGCCGCGTTGCTGGCGATCTCGTCCTTGATGTAGGCGTCGAACTGCTCGGGCTTGAGCGTCCAGGTGTCGGCGCCCAGCTTGGCGAAGCGCTCCTTGACCTCGGGCGTGGCCAGGGCCTTGAGCACTTCGGCATGCAGCCGCTCGATCACGGGCCGCGGCGTCTTGGCCGGGGCCATCATGCCAATCCAGAAGTTGAACTCGGAGCCGGGCACGCCGGCTTCGGCCGTCGTCGGGACGTTGGGCAGGGCGCTGGCGCGCTGCGGCGAGCCCACGGCCAGGGCCAGCAACTGGCCCTCCCGGATCTGGCCGATCACCGGCGCGATGGGCGAGAAGTAGTAGTCCACACGGCCCGCCAGCACTTCGGTCACCGCCTCGGCCGAGCCCTTGAAGGGAATGTTGGTCGCGTCGATACGCGCCGCCAGCTTGAACTTCTCGGCATTCAGGTGCGTGGCACTGCCTTGGCCCGCCGAGGCGAAGTTGAGCTTGCCCGGCTGGGCGCGGGCGGCAGCCAGCAGGTCGTTCAGACTGCGATAGCCTTTCTGCGGCGAGACCACCAGCGCATTCGACAGCGAGGAAATCGGCGTCACGCCTGCAAAGTCGCGGACCGTGTCGAAGGGCAGCTTGGCGAAGGTGGACGGGCTGACAGTGTGTGAAGACGAATGGATCATCACCGTGTAGCCGTCCGGTGCGGCCGAGGCCACGGCCGCCTGGCCGATGGTGCCGCTGGCACCGCCGCGGTTGTCGATCACCAGCTGCTGGCCCATGCTCTGGCTCATCTTGTCGGTGATGGCGCGGGCAATGATGTCGGTGGTGCTGCCGGCCGCGAAGGGCACGATCACGCGGATCGGCTTGCTGGGGTAGGCGGCCTCGGCCTGCGCGGGCATCGAGGTGATGGACAGGGTGAAAGCAGCCGCCATGGCGGCGCCGGCAACAAAGCGCATCGGTCTTGTCTCCTGTTTTATTCACTAATTGGTGAATTCAGGAGATTCTGTGTCCGCCGCACCCGCGCCGTCAACGCGCGTCGCTCGGTAAATACCCGAGTCAGTGCAGCAGGTAGCCCAGCACCAGCTCGGTCATGTGCGACAGCCGCTGCGCCATTGCCTTGGGTGCGCGCAGGTCACGGCCGAAGATGGCCGAGAGCGTGTGGTTGTTCGAGAGGTAGAAGTAGCACAGCGAGGCGATCGAGATGTAGAGCTGGATCGGATCGACGCCGGCGCGGAAGACGCCCGCGCGCCGTCCCCGCTCGAGTACGCCATCCAGCAGTTGCACCAGCGGCGAATTCATCTCCTGGATGCGGTCGGAGCGTCGCAAGTGCTCGGCGCGGTGCAGGTTCTCGCTGTTGAGCAGTGTGATGAACTCCGGGTGTTCCAGGTAGTAGTGCCAGGTGAAGGAGACCAGGCGGCGCACCGCTTCCACCGGATCGACCTCGTCCAGGTGCAGCTGCTGCTCGGCGGCGCGGATGTCGGCGTACACGCGTTCGAGCACGGCCAGGAACAGGTCGTCCTTGCTGCCGAAGTAGTAGTAGATGAGGCGCTTGTTGACGTCGGCACGTTCGGCGATGCGGTCCATGCGCGCGCCGGCCAGGCCGTGGCCGGCGAACTCCTCGCGTGCCGCCAGCAGGATGGCAGCCTGGGAGCGGTCGGCATCGCGCAGGCGCGTCTCGGTGAGGGTGGGGTCGTCGCTCATCTTCTAATTCACTATATGGTTAACTGCGCCCGTCGGCAACGCGGGCTGCTGATAATCGCCCAACTTTCTGCAGCTTCCGGCGCACGCGCCGCAGTTCACCCCATGACCGCTTCCCGTCCCGCCGGCCATCTGCTGGTCGAATGCCTCGTCGCCCAAGGCGTCTCTCATGTGTTCGGTGTGCCGGGCGAGAGCTTTCTGGCGGCGCTCGACGGCTTCCACGACCACGCGGCGCGGATCCGGTTCGTGGCCTGTCGGCAGGAGGGTGGCGCGGCTTTCATGGCCGAGGCCCATGGCAAGCTCAGCGGGCGTCCGGGCGTGTGCTTCGTCACCCGCGGTCCCGGTGCCACCAATGCCTCCATCGGCGTGCACACGGCCTTCCAGGATTCGACGCCGATGGTGCTGCTGGTGGGGGACGTAGGCAGCGATTTCCGCGACCGCGAGGCCTTTCAGGAGGTGGACTTCGCGAGCTTCTTCGGCCCCAGTACCAAGGGCTTTGCCAAGCGGGTCGAACGGGTCGACGATGCCGATCGCCTGCCCGAATACGTGGCCCGTGCCTTCGCGACGGCGATGAGCGGCCGGCCGGGGCCGGTGGTGCTGGTGCTGCCCGAGGACATGCTGCGCGCACCGACCGCGAGCCAGCCGCTGCCGCGCGTCGAGCCGCCGCAGGCCTGGGCCGATCCGGGTGGCCTTCGCACCCTGCGCACGATGCTGCTGGCTGCCCAGCGACCGCTGGTCATCGTCGGTGGCGGTGGATGGACGCCGCAGGCCGCGCAGGCGCTGCAGCGCTTCGCCGAGAACTGGCAACTGCCGGTGGCCAATGCCTTCCGCTTCCAGGACACCTTCGACAACCACCATCCGCTCTACGCTGGCGACGTGGGCATCGCCATCAATCCGCGCCTCGCGGCACATGTGCGCGAGAGCGACCTCGTCATTGCCATCGGCCCGCGGTTGGGAGAGATGACCACCGGCGGCTATACGCTGCTCGAGGCGCCGCGCAGTCGGCAGAAGCTGGTGCACTTTCATGCGAGTGCGGAAGAGCTTCACCGCGTCTACCAGGCGGACCTCGCCTTCAACACGACGATGAATGCCGCGGCCCGGGCGCTGGAAGTGTTGACCGCCCCGCCGGATGTGCCCTGGGCCGGGTGGGCGCAGCAGGTCCATGCCAGCTACGAAGCCAATCTGGTGCCGCAGCCGCTGCCCGGGTCCGTCGACATGGCGGCCATCGTCGGCGTCGTGCAGAAGCACTTGCCGGCTGACGCGGTCGTGACCAACGGCGCGGGCAACTTCGCCAGCTGGATGCACCGCTTCTTCCGCCACCATGGCCTGGCCAAGGGCTTCAAGACGCAACTCGCGCCGACCAGCGGCGCCATGGGCTACGGCGTGCCGGCCGCCATCGCGGCCAGCATCGTGTCGGGCCGTGTGGCCTTCACCGTGGCGGGGGACGGAGACTTCCTGATGAACGGCCAGGAACTCGCCACGGCCATGCAGCATGGTGGGCGCAGCATCATCGTGCTGCTGAACAACGGCATGTTCGGCACCATCCGCATGCACCAGGAGCGCGAATACCCCACCCGGATCAGCGGCACGGCACTGGGGAATCCGGATTTCTGCGCGCTCGCGCGCGCTTACGGCTATGCGGCCGAGCGCGTGACGCGCACCGAGGACTTCGAAGCAGCGTTGCTGCGTGCGCTGGAGGCGCCGACGGGCACGCTGATCGAGATTCCGCTCGACCCCGAAGTGATCACCACCCGCATGACGCTCGGGGCGATCCGCCAGGCGGCCATTGCCAAGGGCGCGGCGCAGGGCTGACTCGACGCCCGTGGCAGGGCCGAGCGCCGGCCTGCTGCATCCATGCGGCCGCGCATGAAAAAAGGGACGTGCACTGCACGTCCCTTTCGCATTGGCCGGAAGGCGCGTCTTACTTGACGTGCGAACCGATCAGCGAGGCCAGTTCGAACATCGAGACCTGAGCCTTGCCGAAGATCTCCTTCAGCTTGGCGTCGGCGTTGATCATCCGCTTGTTGGCCTTGTCCTGCAGGTTGTTCTTCTTGATGTAGTCCCACAGCTTGCTGACGATGGCGGTGCGGGGCAGCGGGGTGCTGCCGACCACGGCGGCCAGCGCGGGGCTGGGGGTGAGGGCCTTCATGAAGGCGGCGTTGGGCGTGCGCTTGGCAGCGACCTTCTTGGCGGGTGCCTTCTTTGCCGGTGCGGCGGCCGTCTTGGCCGGAGCCGCCTTCTTCGCCGGAGCCGCCTTCTTGGCGGGCGCGGCGGCCTTCTTCGCCGGAGCTTTCTTTGCAGTTGCCATGGTTGAGTCCTTGTCGTTGGAGAGATGCAGTCTTCCCAATGAAAACAGTGTCTTCCTGGGTGTCCCTGATGCTAATGGAGAAGAAACGCCTTTCCAAGGGAGAACAAGGCTTTTCCAAGGGGGGCGTTGCTTTTTTTCCGAGGGAAATGGGCCCGCGTCGCTCAAAGCGGCGTTTGCGTTGCGCGATTGCTGCGCGAAGGCCATGTGGCCAGCACGACGCCGGCGAGCGCGGCCGCGAAGGCCAGCAGTTGCAATGCGGACAGCGACTCGCCCAGCACGAACACACCCACGAGCGCCGCCGCCACTGGCAGCATCACGGTGAAGACGCCGGCCTGCGAGGCCGGAACGCCTCCTTTCAGGCCCGTCATCCAGAGCCACACGGTCCAGATGCTGGCCGCGAGTGCGTAGGCCACCAGCAGCATCCACATGCCCGCAGGAACTGCGGTGAAGTCGAAGTGCCAGGCCAGCGCGACGCCAAATGGGGTGCTTAGCGCAAAGCCCCACAGGTTGATCAGCGCGGAGATGCGGCGAGGCCCCAGTCGACCCGTGAGCGACTTGCCGATGACGGCATAGGCCGCCTCGCACAGCACCGCGCAGAAAACCAGCAGGTTGCCGAGCCACGGCATGCCAGGCTCACCACCCGTGGCATCCGCATGGGACGGATGGGGTGCCAGCGCCAGCAGGCCGATACCCGCGGCGGCGCAGCCGATGGCCGCCACCACCCGCGTGCCGATGCGCTCGCGCAAGAACAGCCAACTGCCGATGGCCACCATCGCAGGAATGGCCGCCATGATCACGCCCGCGGAGACCGCGCTCGTCATGCGCACGCCGAAGAGCATGAAGATGGAGAAGAGAAAGTTGCCGAGGAAGGATTCGAGGAACACCAGCATCCGCGTGCGGCCGGTCATCGGCGGCTCATCGACCGGCTTGCGCAGCCAGTGCGGCATGGCGATCGCGGCGATGCCGAAGCGCAGCCAGGCCAGCAGCAGCACCGGAAAGGTCGTCGCCAGCGGCTTGGAGAGGGCCACATAGCTGCCGACGAGCGTCATGCTGAGCGCAAGGCAACCATAGGAGATCAGGCGATGGGGCGAGGTCGGCGCGGCGGAGGGCGTCACTAGACTGTTCTTTCTTTCCTTCATGCCCTGCGCTTGCGCGTGCAGGGCGGTCGATCATGCCTGAGCCGTTGAACGCCTTTCCTCCGGATCACTCCCCGGCGCAACCACGCACGGTGTTCGTCTATGGCACCTTGCGGCGCGGCGGCAGCAACGACATCCATCGCTTCGGGCTGCCGGCCCCGCGCTTCCGCGGTACAGGCCACATCGCGGGTGTGCTTTACGACCTGGGGCCCTATCCGGGCGTGTTGCTCGGGGGCGAAGGCAGGGTCGTGGGCGAGGTCTACGAGGTCGTGCCGGAGGTCGAGCGCGCACTCGATGCGCTGGAAGAGGTGCGCGACGACGACGAGGGCGAGTACCGCCGGCGCCAAGCCTTGGCCGTTCTCGACGACGGTCGGCAGGTGGCCTGCCTGGTCTATGAGATTCATCCGCGGCGTGCTCGGGAGCGGCCGGTGATCGCATCGGGCGATTGGATCGCGCACTGGCGGGCGCGGCAGCTGCCGGGATGAGCAATGGCGATGGGTGGCGCGGCGCGATGGGCGCTCTGTCGCCCGCCGGGTGCCCATCGTGTTCGGGCAGGCGCAGGCGGATGGCTGGATACGAGGACTTCCACACACGGAAAAGCCATTTCTCATCATGAGATACGGGAGGGTGAAGGGTCGCTCCAAGCTTTCATTACAAAAGAATTGATTTCTTGATGCGAAATATGGAGTCTAAGCCCTTGAATTTATTGGAGTAAATAAAGTCTTATATAAGACATAAGACACAAGAGGTGCTCGTACAGTAGAGGCCAAGCAGCGACGACGCCGCCGAGCCTTCCTAACCTCATTTGCAACCTTGGAGTCCAGCACCATGCCTCAAGCCATCACTGAACAACTCAGCCGCGACCAGCAGATCAGCGCCCTCGAGAAGGACTGGGCCACCAACCCGCGCTGGAAGGGCGTCAAGCGTGGCTACAGCGCCGCCGACGTGGTCCGTCTGCGCGGCTCGGTGCCGATCGAGTACACGCTGGCCCAACGCGGTGCCGAAAAGCTGTGGGAGAAGATCAACGGCGGCGCGAAGAAGGGTTACGTCAATGCCTTCGGCGCCATCACCGCCGGCCAGGCCATGCAGCAGGCCAAGGCGGGCCTGGAGGCCGTGTACCTGTCGGGCTGGCAGGTCGCCGCTGACGGCAACACCTCCGAAACCATGTATCCCGACCAGTCGCTGTATGCCTACGACTCGGTGCCGACGATGGTTCGCCGCATCAACAACACCTTCAAGCGTGCCGACGAGATCCAGTGGGGACGTGGCATCAACCCCGGCGATGCGGAGTTCGTCGACTACTTCCTGCCCATCGTGGCTGATGCAGAAGCCGGCTTCGGCGGCGTGCTGAACGCCTTCGAACTCATGAAGAACATGATCGCGGCCGGTGCCGCGGGCGTGCACTTCGAGGACCAGCTGGCTGCCGTCAAGAAGTGCGGTCACATGGGGGGCAAGGTTCTGGTGCCCACGCAGGAGGCCGTCGAGAAGCTGATCGCCGCGCGCTTCGCCGCCGACGTGATGGGCGTGCCCTCCATCGTGCTGGCCCGCACGGACGCCGAGGCTGCCAACCTGATCACCAGCGACCACGACGCGAATGACAAGCCCTTCCTGACGGGCGAGCGCACGCAGGAAGGCTTCTTCCGCGTCAAGAACGGTCTGGAGCAGTCCATCAGCCGTGGTGTCGCCTACGCGCCCTATGCCGACCTGGTGTGGTGCGAGACCGGCGTGCCCGACATCGGCTTCGCCCGCGAGTTCGCGCAGGCCGTCCACGCCGCCTGTCCGGGCAAGCTGCTGAGCTACAACTGCTCGCCGTCGTTCAACTGGAAGAAGAACCTGAACGAAAAGCAAATTGCCTCGTTCCAGGAAGACCTGTCTGCCCTCGGCTACAAGTTCCAGTTCATCACGCTGGCCGGCATCCACATCAACTGGTTCCAGACCTTCCAGTTCGCCCATGCCTATGCCCGCGGCGAAGGCATGAAGCACTACACCGAGATGGTGCAGGAGCCCGAGTTCGCTGCCCGCGAAAAGGGCTACACCTTCGTGTCGCACCAGCAGGAAGTCGGCGCCGGCTACTTCGACGATGTAACCACCGTCATCCAGGGCGGTTCGTCGAGCGTGAAGGCGCTGACGGGTTCGACGGAAGAAGAGCAGTTCCACTGATCGGTTCAGCGGGTTCGCTCAGGGAGCGGGGCTCGGCCACTGGCCGGGCCCTTTTTGCTTCTGGCCTGCGGGTTTGGGCGCGCGCTGGATTGGCGCGGCCTCTTGTGGCCTGCGAAAGCGCCTTCATCCTTTTTGGCAGTGCGTTGTGCATCGACACCGGCAGCAACGCCGCGAGGCGAGGCGCCCGCTACAATCGCCGGCTCACCGTCTGTCCACCAACAAGGGCGAGAAAGGCAATCTGGTTATGACACCGCGAACTACAGGCACCGAATCGTTCGGTCCGCTTTCTGAAGGAAGCGGCCGGTAGGCCCGCGCAGCGCCGGCAGGTCCGGCTCGCTCATCCAGCACGAAGCGCGGCTCACCCCCGCGCTTTTTTGTTTTCCGCTCCAAGGTTTCCCATGATCCAGATCACGCTCCCCGACAACTCCCGCCGCGAATACCCTGGCCCCGTGACGGTCGCCGAAGTGGCTCAGTCCATCGGCCCCGGTCTCGCCAAGAACACGGTGGCCGGCAAGGTGGACGGCAAGCTGGTGGATGCCAGCGATCTCATCGACCACGATGCCCGACTGCAGATCATCACGCCGAAGGACGACGAGGGGCTGGAGATCATCCGCCACTCCTGCGCTCACTTGGTCGGCCATGCGGTCAAGCAGCTCTATGCGACGGCAAAGATGGTGATCGGCCCGGTGATCGACGAGGGCTTCTACTACGACATCTCCTACGAGCGCCCCTTCACGCCCGACGACATGGCTGCCATCGAGCAGCGCATGAAGGAGCTGATCGCGCAGGACTACGACGTCATCAAGAAGATGACGCCCCGCGCCGAGGTCATCGAGGTGTTCAAGTCTCGCGGCGAGGACTACAAGCTGCGCCTGGTCGAGGATATGCCCGACGAGCAGGCCATGGGTCTGTACTACCACCAGGAATACGTGGACATGTGCCGTGGCCCACACGTGCCCAACACGCGCTTCCTGAAGGTCTTCAAGCTCACGAAGCTGGCTGGCGCCTACTGGCGCGGCGATGCCAAGAACGAGCAGCTGCAGCGCATCTACGGCACGGCCTGGGCCGACAAGAAGCAGCTGGACCAGTACATCCAGCGCATCGAGGAAGCCGAGAAGCGCGACCACCGCAAGCTGGGCAAGGAACTCGACCTGTTCCACATCGACGACGTCGCGCCCGGCGTGGTCTTCTGGCATCCCAAGGGCTGGGCGCTGTGGCAGGCCGTGGAGCAGTACATGCGCCAGGTCTACAAGGACACGGGCTACCAGGAAGTGAAGGGCCCGCAGATCCTCGACAAGAGCCTGTGGGAGAAGACGGGCCACTGGCAGAACTACCGCGAGAACATGTTCGTCACGGAATCGGAGAAGCGCGACTACGCGCTCAAGCCGATGAACTGCCCGGGCCACGTGCTCATCTTCAAGAGCGACCTGCGCAGCTACCGCGAGCTGCCGCTGCGCTACGGCGAGTTCGGCCAGTGCCACCGCAACGAACCCTCCGGCGGCCTGCACGGCATCATGCGCGTGCGCGGCTTCACGCAGGACGACGGGCACATCTTCTGCACGGAAGACCACATCCTCGAGGAATGCGTGGCCTACACGTCGCAGCTGCTCAAGGTGTATGCGGACTTCGGCTTTACGGACATCCTCTACAAGGTCGCCACGCGGCCCGAGCACCGCATCGGTTCGGACGAACTCTGGGACAAGGCCGAGGGCGCGCTGATGGAGGCGCTTCGCCGCTCCGGCGTCGACTTCGTCATTGCCCCAGGCGATGGCGCGTTCTATGGGCCCAAGATCGAGTACACGCTGCGGGACGCCATCGGCCGGCAGTGGCAATGCGGCACGATGCAGGTCGACTTCAACATGGCCGAGCGCCTCGGCGCCGAGTACGTGACTGAGTCGAGCGGGCGGGCGCACCCAGTCATGCTGCACCGCGCCATCGTGGGCAGCCTCGAGCGTTTCATCGGGATGCTGATCGAGCACCACGCCGGCGCCATGCCCGTTTGGCTCGCGCCGGTGCAGATTTCGGTGCTCAATATCACGGACGCTCAGGCCGACTACGCCGCCGAAGTTGCGAAAACGCTGCGGCATCAAGGGTTTAGAGTGCAGCTGGATCTGCAGAACGAGAAGATCACGTATAAAATACGAAAGCATTCGCTGCAAAAGCTTCCTTACATCCTTGTCGTCGGCGACAAGGAAAAGGAAGCTGGTGCCGTCGCGGTGCGCGCCCGAGGCAATGTCGATCTCGGGGTCATGTCGGTAGAGGCGTTCTCCCAAAAGATCGCCGAAGACATCTCCAACAAGCGTTGACAACCCTCAGGATCGGGCTTCACCGTCCGGTCCTGCGCTTCGCTTGGACGTGCGCCAAAGCGGTTTTAGCTACAAACTCTGTAGCATCTGATGAAGGACTGAAGCCATCGCTACTGCATTTCGCGACCGTCGCCAACGCGAGGAACGCCAACACCGCCTGAACCGGGAAATCATGGCCCCGGAAGTTCGCCTGTTCGGACCCGAAAACGAGGCCCTGGGCGTTGTGAGCCTTTCCGAGGCATTGCGTCTGGCCGGCGAGCACGACGTGGACCTGGTCGAGGTGGTTGCTGCCGCCAATCCGCCGGTCTGCCGGTTGATCGAGTACGGCAAGTTCAAGTTCCTCGAACAGAAGAAGGCCGCCGAGGCGAAGTCGAAGCAGAAGGTCATCGAGGTCAAGGAAGTCAAGTTCCGGCCCGGTACCGACGATGGCGACTACAACATCAAGATGCGCAACATCCGTCGTTTTTTGGACGACGGCGACAAGTGCAAGATCACGCTGCGCTTCCGCGGTCGCGAGATCACGCACCAGGAGCTGGGCCTGGCCCTGTTGCAGCGTATCCGGGACGAACTGGGCGACGCCATCGTGGTCGAGCAGTTCCCCAAGCTGGAAGGCCGGCAGATGATCATGATGATCGCGCCGGGCCGCAAGAAGGGGGGGGCGGCTCCCAAGGCTGCCGAGCCGGCAACGTCCGGCCAGGCCTGAAGCGCGAGCTTCGGCTGCCTGCGAAGGATTTCGCCACTGGCACTGCAAGGCGCGGGTGGCGGGATGAAGAAGTGCCTCGGAGGCCAACAAGTTCGGGAAGGATTTCCGGCGCCTTGCGAGCACAAGTAAAAGGAGCATTCACATGCCCAAGATGAAGACCAAGAGCAGCGCGAAGAAGCGTTTTCGCGTTCGTCCCGGTGGCACCGTCAAGCGCGGTCAAGCCTTCAAGCGTCACATCCTGACCAAGAAGACCACCAAGAACAAGCGCCACCTGCGCGGTGCGGTGTCGGTTCACGAAACCAACATGGTTTCGATGGCCGCCATGCTGCCCGGCCAAGGCATTTGATCAACCGACGAACTAGGAAGGATTCAATATGCCTCGCGTCAAACGTGGTGTAACCGCTCGCGCCCGCCATAAGAAGGTTCTCGCCCTTGCCAAGGGCTTCCGCGGCCGTCGCGGCAATGTCTTCCGCATCGCCAAGCAGGCGGTGATGAAGGCAGGCCAGTACGCCTACCGCGATCGCCGCACCAAGAAGCGCGTCTTCCGCCAGCTGTGGATTGCGCGTATCAACGCCGCCTCCCGTGACCTGGGCCTGACCTACAGCCAGTTCGCCAACGGCATCCGCAAGGCTGGCATCGAGATCGACCGCAAGGTCCTTGCCGACATCGCCGTGCACGACAAGGCGGCTTTTGCCGGCATCGTGGAGCGGGTCAAGGCCAAGCTGGCTGCTTGATTCTGCACAGTGCGCGACCGCTCCGGCGGACCCGCGCACGCCCACGATTCCAGGGCTGGCGCTTGAAAAAGCTCCGGCCCTTTTTCATGGGCCTACCGCGCGCGCATCGACTCCCGGTCGGTTCCTCACGTTCCGCGGCAACGGCCCTCTCCATTCTTTCGTATCGCACGCATTCCATGAACGAACTGGACACCCTGGTCGACCAAGCCCGTGCCGCCTTCGCTGGCGCCCGGGCGCCCGCTGAGCTAGAGAACGCGAAGGCGCAGTTCCTCGGCAAGTCCGGCCGCGTCACGGAACTGATGAAGGGCATGGCCCAGCTCCCCGTCGACGAGAAGAAGACCCGCGGGGCGGCCATCAACATGGCCAAGCAGGCGATCGAGGCCGCGCTCAATGCCCGCCGCCAGGCGCTGGCCGATGCCGAACTCAACGCCCAGCTGCAGGCTGAGGCGCTGGACGTCACGCTGCCCGGCCGTCGTCGTGTCGGGGGCGGCCTGCACCCGGTGGCCCGCGCGCAGGAACGCATCGAGGCCATCTTCGCCAGCATGGGCTTCGACGTGGCCGACGGCCCCGAGGTCGAGACCGACTGGTTCAGCTTCACCTCGCTGAACAACCCGCCCAACCATCCGGCGCGCTCGATGCAGGACACCTTCTACGTCGACATGAAGGACGACGACGGCCAGCTGTTCAACCTGCGGCCCCACACCTCGCCGATGCAGGTGCGCTATGCGCAGGCTCATGCGCGCAGGTATGCGGGCGAGGAGAGCATGCCCGACATCCGCGTGATCGCGCCGGGCCGTACCTACCGCGTGGACAGCGACGCCACGCACTCACCCATGTTCCACCAGGTCGAAGGCCTGTGGATCGGCCAGAACGTCAGCTTCAAGGACTTGAAGGTGATGTACCTGGACTTCATCCAGGCCTTCTTCGAGACAAGTGCGCTCAAGCTGCGCTTCCGGCCCAGCTACTTCCCCTTCACCGAGCCCAGCGCCGAAATCGACATCATGTTCGAGAAGGGTCCGCTGGCCGGACGCTGGCTGGAAGTGTCGGGCTCCGGCCAAGTGCATCCGCAGGTGGTGCGCAACATGGGCCTGGACCCGGAGAAGTACATCGGCTTCGCCTTCGGTTCAGGCATCGACCGCTTGGCCATGCTGCGCTACGGCGTGAGCGACCTGCGCCTCTTCTTCGACGGCGACCTGCGTTTCCTGAACCAATTCCAATAAGACGAGGGCGACTCGATGCAATTCCCCGAATCCTGGCTGCGCGCCTTCTGCAATCCGCCCCTGTCCTCCGAAGCCCTGGCCGACACGCTGACCATGGGCGGCTTCGAAGTCGAGGAGCGCCGCCCCGCCGCGCCACCCTTCACCAAGATCGTCGTCGGCGAGATCAAGGAGGCCGTGCAGCATCCGAATGCCGACCGCCTGCGCGTGTGCCAGGTGGACGCTGGCCAGGGTGGGCTGCTTAACATCGTCTGCGGTGCACCGAACGCCCGCGTCGGCATCAAGGTGCCTTGCGCGCTCGTCGGTGCCGAGCTGCCTCCGGGCGAGGACGGCAAGCCCTTCAAGATCAAGCTGGGCAAGCTGCGCGGCGTGGAAAGCCAGGGCATGCTGTGCTCTGCCCGCGAGCTGGGCCTGAGCGAGGACCACGGCGGCCTGCTGGAGCTGGCCGGCGACGCGCCCGTGGGTGTCGACGTGCGCGATCTGCTGCAGCTCGACGACGTGCTGATCACCATCAAGCTCACGCCCAACCTGGCGCACGGCCTGTCGGTCTACGGCATCGCACGCGAGCTGTCGGCGCTCACCGGTGCGCCGCTGCAGACGCCGGCCATTGAGGCAGTGCAGCCGCAGCTGGACGATAAGCTGCCGGTGCGCGTCGAAGCCGCCGACTTGTGCGGTCGCTTCTCTGGCCGCATCGTGCGCGGGGTGAACACGCGCGCCGCCACGCCGGCCTGGATGGTCGACCGCCTGGCGCGCTGCGGCCAGCGCAGCGTCTCGCCGCTGGTGGACATCTCCAATTACGTGATGTTCGAGTACGGCTCGCCCTCGCACATCTTCGACCTGGACAAGATCCACGGCGGCCTGACGGTGCGCTGGGGACGCGCGGGCGAGCAGCTCAAGCTGCTCAACGGCAACACCGTCACGGTCGATGAGCAGGTGGGGGTGATCGTCGACGAGCGTGAGGTCGAGTCCCTGGCCGGCATCATGGGCGGCGACGCCACGGCCGTGTCCGACGACACGCGCAGCATCTACATAGAGGCGGCCTTCTGGTGGCCCGCGGCCATCCAGGGCCGTTCGCGCCGCTTCAACTTCTCGACCGACGCCGGTCACCGCTTCGAGCGCGGCGTGGACCCAAGCCGCACCGTCGCCATGATCGAGCGCATCACCCGCCTGGTGCAGGAGATCTGCGGCGGCCAGGCTGGCCCCATCGACGACCAGGTCCTCAAGCTGCCCGAGGCCACGCCCGTCACGCTGCGCGTGGCGCGTGCCGAGCGCGTGATCGGCATGCCGATCACCCAGGCCCAGTGCGCCGACGTGCTGCGCAAGCTGCACCTCGACTTCACCGAAGGCGAGGACACGCTCACCGTCACGCCGCCGCCGCACCGCTTCGACATCGCCATCGAGGAAGACCTGATCGAGGAAGTCGCGCGCCTCATCGGCTACAACAACCTGCCGTCGACGCCGCCGCTCGCGCCCATTCGCGCCCGCGTGCTGTCTGAGTCGCAGCGCAGCCGCTTCGCCGTGCGCCACCGGCTGGCCGATCTGGGCTACCAGGAGACGATCAACTTCAGCTTCGTCGAAGCCGCGTGGGAGCGCGATCTGGCCGGTAACGCCAATCCGGTGCAACTGCTCAACCCTATCGCCAGCCAGATGAGCGTGATGCGCTCTTCGCTGATGGGCTCGCTGCTGGCCGTGCTCAAGTTCAACCTGGACCGCAAGGCGCCGCGCGTGCGCGTGTTCGAGGTGGGCCGCGTATTCGCGCGCGACGATGCCGTCGCGACGAGCGACACCAGCGTCAAGGGCGTGCGCCAGCCGGTGCATGTGGCAGGCCTGGCCTGGGGCGACGACGAGGCCTCGCGTTGGGACGGCAAGCCGCAGCGCGTGGACTTCTACGACGCCAAGGGCGATGTCGAGGCGCTGCTCGCACCGCGCGCCGTGCGTTTCGAGAAGGCCGAGCATCCGGCGCTGCACCCCGGCCGCTGCGCCGCTGTGCTGGTGGATGGCCAGCCGGTGGGTTTCGTCGGCGAGCTGCACCCGCGCTGGCGCCAGCAATGGGAACTGCCCTTCGCGCCCATGCTGTTCGAGCTGTCGCTCGATGCCGTGACGGCGCGCGCCATGCCGGCCCTGCGGCCGGTGCCGCGTCACCAGGCCGTGGAGCGCGACATTGCCGTGGTGGTGGCCGAATCGGTGAGCCACGATGCACTGCTGGATGCCGTGCGCGCCGCCGACACCGGCGGCCTGCTGCGCGATGCGGCGCTGTTCGACATCTACCGGCCGGCGCCCGATGCCACGGCCGCAACCCCCGGCGCGCTCGCTGCGGGCGAGAAGAGCATGGCCGTGCGCCTGGCTTTCCTGGCCGAGTCCACGCTGACCGACGAGCAGGTCGATACCGCCGTCGGGGCCATCATCGCCAAGGCCCAGCAACAGGTGGGCGCCCGCCTGCGCGGCTGACCCCGAGGACGACGACATGGAATTCAAGATCGACGCCATCGAGACGCCCGCGCTCACCAAGGCGCAGCTGTCGGAGCTTCTGTTCGAGCAGATCGGCCTCAACAAGCGTGAAGCCAAGGACATGGTCGAGGCCTTCTTCGAGGTCATTGCCCAGCGCCTGATCGAGGGGGACGAAGTCAAGATCTCCGGCTTCGGCAACTTCCAGATCCGCACCAAGGCCGCGCGGCCGGGGCGCAATCCGCGCACAGGCGAGTCGATCCCGATCGGCCCGCGGCGTGTGGCCGTCTTCCATGCGAGCGCCAAGCTCAAGGAGCAACTGCATGAAGCTGTGGCCGCCGATAGCGAAGCGCCGGCTCTGGTGGCTCCCGTCGACGCACGAAGCGCCGAAGTCGATTGACCCTGGCGCGTGTCGCCGTCACATCTTTGTGCACTTTGAACCTTCGGTGGCTGTTCTGCCTTGCGGGGCTGGAGTAACCTCGCAGGTTTGCCTCGCACCGTGTTGATTTCGATGGAGAACAGCCTCCCTCCGATTCCCGTCAAGCGCTACTTCACCATCGGTGAGGTGGCCGAGCTGTGCGGGGTCAAGCCGCATGTGCTGCGCTACTGGGAGCAGGAATTCACGCAGCTGCGGCCCATGAAGCGGCGGGGCAATCGTCGCTACTACCAGCACCACGAGGTGCTGATGATCCGCCGCATCCGGGATCTGCTCTACGAGCAGGGCTTCACCATCAGTGGTGCACGCAACCGGCTGCAGGAGTTGGCCCAGGCCGAGCGCGAACGCCGCCGCCGTGGGGACTTGTCTGTCGACGAGGCCGAATCTGCCGGCACCTTTGCCGAACAGCCCTTCGACGACGATCCCTTGCTCGAGGAGGCCCCTGCGCTGATGGCCGACGGGGCACGGCACTCTGCGCATCGCGTCGCCGTCGATGCGGAACTGGTCGTTGGCTCGCCGCTGCCCGTCGTCTCGGACGCTTACCCGGTCGCATTGCTGCGCCGCGAGCTCCTGGAGATCCGGGAACTGCTCAGCTTCTACTGAAAGCAGAATTTCGCTGCGAGGTGTTCGCAGGAGTGCTTGTTTTCGGTATATACTTTATGGCTTCGGTGTGTGGCGCAGCCTGGTAGCGCACTTGCATGGGGTGCAAGGGGTCGAAGGTTCGAATCCTTTCACACCGACCACTTATTAAAGAAGCTGAAAGCCGCTGTGGGGTCAAATCCGCAGCGGCTTTTTGTTGTCTGTGCTGTCGTTGTCCCCTGGGCTGAACGGCCCGATTTATCGAACAAGGAGTGTCGCTTGGACGTCGTTCTGCTGATCAAGGCCGCCATCATGGGAATCGTGGAAGGGCTCACCGAGTTCCTGCCGATTTCCTCGACCGGCCACCTCATCCTGGCCGGCTCGCTGCTGGGTTTCGACGACAGCAAGGCCAAGGTATTCGACATTGCCATCCAGACAGGCGCCATCTTCGCCGTGATCCTTGTGTACTGGCAGAAGATCAAGTCCACCGTCGTGGCCTTGCCACGTCAGCGCAAGGCGCAGCGTCTAGCGCTCAACGTGCTGATCGGATTCCTGCCGGCCGTGGTGCTGGGCCTGTTGTTCGGCAAGGCCATCAAGGCCCATCTGTTCATCCCGACCGTGGTGGCCAGCACCTTCATCATCGGCGGCTTCATCATTCTCTGGGCCGAGAAGCGGCCGCCGGGGGCGGTGCGCGTGGAGCATGTGGACGACATGACGCCGTGGGACGCGCTCAAGGTGGGTCTGGTGCAATGCTTCGCCATGATCCCGGGCACGAGCCGCAGCGGCTCCACCATCATCGGCGGCAT